>JAEZJD010000191.1 GCA_023436425.1 Bacteroidota bacterium
CTTCTATACCTGCCATTCTTTTCATAAAAAACGGACAGGTTGTCGATAAATTAGTCGGTGCACAGCCAAAAGGAAATTTCGTTAAGAAAATTCAACAGCATCTGAATTGATGATGACCTTTTTGAGGTAAAAGCATCCGCATCCATGCGGGTGCTTTTTCATTTAATCTGGAGGGCTTCTTTCGCCAGTGCAATCCGCTGAGCATCACCGGTATGTTTCATCGGCTCGTCCGATAATTTCACCACTGAAGTCCATTCCTCTCCGTCCGGCAAAGCTTCTGTCATTTTCATTACAATGTTCATCGGCTTTACGCCTACGTCGTTTGTAAAATTGGTGCCAATACCAAATGAAAAACCAACTTTTCCATTGCAGAATTCAGCAATATTTTCCACGCGTTCATAATTCAAACTATCGGAAAATATGATTGTTTTTGAAAGCGGATCTATGTTTAGCTTTTTATAATGTGTAATAATTTTTTCAGCAAAAACAATAGGATCGCCGCTATCGTGACGTACCCCATCAAACAGGCGTGCAAATTTCTTGTCGAAAATCTCAAAGAATTCGTCTGTTGTAAACGTGTCGGAAAGTGCAATGCCCAAATCTCCGCGAAAAACGTCTACCCAATGCTCCAATGCCAGCGTATTCGCCATTTTAAAACCATACTTCGCTGCATGAAACATGAACCATTCGTGTGCATGCGTGCCGATAGGTTTTGTGTGAAAGATGTGGGCTAAGTGCACATTGCTTGTGCCGACAAACGTGCTTCCAAATTTCTTTAACGCTTCCACTACGATTTTGTGCACCGCATAGGAAAAGCGCCGGCGGGTTCCGAATTCCGCAATCGAAACACCCATTTGTCCATATCCTTCGATCTTTTTTCTTGTGTTGTCCACTATTTCGTCTTGCGAATGTGGTTGCAAATTTTGCGTTGCATAAAAGTTTTCAGAAATAAGACAGAGCAGCGGCACTTCCCACAAAATGGTACGATACCAATAACCTTCCACAGTAACACGTAACTCACCACCATCTTGTTTTATCTCCACCTCGGACGGATCGTAGCAATAACCTTCTAAAAAATCGAGATATACAGGATCGAGATAAGGGCATGTTTGCGCCAGCCACAACTTTTCTTCTGTAGTCAATTTCAGTTCTCTCATTGCATCCACCGATTGCCGGAGAGTTTCGGCAAAACCGTTTGGAAATTCATGTTTTCCGCGGTTGATAAACTGGTACCGGGCTTTTGCTTTTGGAAAAAGTTTCACCACGGCGTGCTGCATGGTGAATTTGTAAAAGTCGTTGTCAAGAAGTGAAACAAGCCGCACCATAAACGAAATTTTAGATGACTAATGCGGCGTCATTTCCAATAGCTCTGCATTATCTCTATCGAGATCTGATGGACGATGCTTGTGTTTAAATAAGAAGACAAACAAAATAGCAACCACTAACGCATAGCCCGCAAAACTTAACCAGATACCTTGCCAGTCCTTGTCGCCGGCTGCATCGGTAAAATAATGCTGGATAACAAAACCGCTGATCAAACTTCCCAGAACTGCTCCTACTCCATTTGTCATCATCATAAACAACCCTTGTGCACTTGCCCTGATAGTGGCGCTTGTTTCTGTCTCCACAAACAGGGAACCGGAGATATTAAAAAAATCGAATGCCATTCCATAAACAATGCACGACAAAATGATCATCCACAAACCTTCGGCAGGATTGCCATAGGCGAACAATCCAAACCGCAGCACCCAGGCAATCATGCTTAT
Organism: Bacteroidota bacterium; assembly: GCA_023436425.1. Taxonomy (GTDB): domain Bacteria; phylum Bacteroidota; class Bacteroidia; order Chitinophagales; family Chitinophagaceae; genus Flavisolibacter. The sequence goes on from JAEZJD010000191.1 coordinate 1,767, forward strand.
GAGCATCACTTGTTTAATGCCAAAGCGGCGAAGGAAAAACGGAATAGCCAGTATGAAAAGCGTTTCTGAAATCTGGGAAATAGACATAATGATGGCAGGATATTTCACCGCTATTGTACCCGCGTACTTCGGGTCATTTGCAAAATCATGTAAGAAGGTATCTCCGTAAGCGTTGGTTAGTTGCAGTGCTGCGCCGAGCAACATGGCAAATATGAAAAACATTGCCATTTTGTAATTTTTGAAAAGCGCAAACGCGTTGAAGTTTATTGCCGATTGCGTGTTCTCGCCCACTTTTGCTGTTCTCCCCTGCGGCGGCGACGGAGGTAATGTAAATGAATAAATTCCCAACAAAATTGCTGCAATGGATGCAACGTAAAACTGATTCGGCGACGTTTCAAAATGCAATAAGCTCACCACCCAGAGGGCTACGATAAATCCTATTGTTCCCCAGACACGAATGGGCGGAAAATCCTTTACCACATTAGCGCCACTCTTTTTTAAAATTGAATAAGCCACAGCGTTTGATAGCGCAATCGTTGGCATGTAAAAGATCATGTTCAGCAATATGACCCAAAAGAAAGTACCGGGATCACTTACCTGCGGTATAAAGAAAAGAACGGCGCCGCCAAGGATGTGAAAAATTCCGTAGAGCCGCTCAGCATTTATGTATCGGTCTGCCAGAAATCCGGCGATGGTCGGCATAAACAAAGAAGCAATACCCATTGTGGAGAAAATAGCTCCGAACTGTGCACCCGACCAGCCTTTATTTTGAAACCAGTAAGCTCCAATAGTAATCAACCACGAACCCCAGATAAAGAATTGTAAAAAATTCATTACAGTGAGCCTCAGCTTAACATTCATCAGAAGTAATTTTGGTTAGAAGCGAAAGATAAATGTTTTTTGAAGGCGATATGAGTACAATCGCTGAGCCACCACGGTTACATCTGCATGTCATCCTCCGCGGTGTTTATTGTTGGGGAAATCAAACTGTTAACGACCGAATAGCCAATTTCGACAATAATAACAGACCATTTTACCTTTGGCGAGTTATTTTTACTACCATTTATGAAAAAGCAAGATTTCATATTTTCAGCAACGCCTGAACCACACCGCCAGAGAACAAAAGATATTTTGAAGCAGCATCCGCAGGTTCGAAATTTTATAGGCAAAAACTATCTGAGCTTTTACATCATTTTGTTTATAGTTGCGTCAATGGTTACGCTATCGTGGGCAATGTCAAACCAGCCATGGTGGGTAATTTTCGTTGTTGCTTATTTCGTTGGTGCGTTTGCCGATCATGCTCTATTTGTGATGATTCACGAGTGTACGCACAAGCTCATTTTCAAAAACAAAAATGCAAACAAACTGGCTGGAATGCTGGCTAACCTTCCGCAGATTTTCCCCAGTTCCGTCGCGTTCGAACGTTATCACATCAAGCATCATTCTTTTCAGGGCATTCACGAGTTGGATGCCGATTTGCCAAACAGGTGGGAAGCTAAATTGATCAACAACTATTTCATTGGCAAAGCCATTTGGTTTCTTTTCTATCCGCTGTTTCAGGCTTTTCGCGTGGCAAGATTAAAGGAGATAAAGCCTTTCGACGGCTGGATGGCCCTTAACTGGACAGCCCAAATCGTATTCGCAGCTGCCATTTGGTACTTTTTTGGTGCAAAAGCCATCGCCTTTCTCACTTTGAGTTTTTTCTTTTCGGTAGGTCTGCATCCACTCGGCGGCCGCTGGATTCAGGAACATTATTTAACGCATGGAGAGCAGGAAACATACAGCTACTATGGTCCGCTCAACAAAGTGGCTTTCAATGTAGGATATCACAACGAACACCACGATTTTCCATCTGTTCCCTGGAATAAATTGCCACAAGTAAGAGCAACGGCTCCTGGTTTTTACAACACCCTTCACTATCATACTTCCTGGACTAAACTTTTCCTCAGGTTTCTGTTCGATCGTGAGCTTTCGCTTTGGTCGCGGATTGTAAGAAAAAACAGAGGCAAAGTGGCGCTCGTGGATGAATCGAAGCCTGACGTAGAGCTGATTGCCACAGAAAAAAGCAAACCGGCGGAAAAAACTTTAGTTTAATCGCTGGCTGTTGCAACCAAGCTTGCGTTTGATACCTCTTGAATGAAGTTAATGCTCCACAAGAGCAAGCCACCACACATGAAAAAAGGAACCATTCTTTGGGCCGACGACGACCCGGACGATCTGATGTTGATGCGTCAGATTCTTGACAACGATGACAAATACGACATCGTAGAAGCAACGAACGGTCGTGAAGCGTTGGATTATCTGCAAAATATTCCCCGGGGCGAAAAGTTGCCCTGCCTGATTATTCTCGACATGAATATGCCCGTGTTAAACGGACGCGAAACGCTCAGAATATTGAAAGACGACGAACGTTTGAGAAATGTACCGGTTGTTGTTTTCACTACTTCAAACAGCGAGTTGGATAAAATGTACTGCAAAAAATTTGACGTCGAAATGGTTACAAAACCGCCGAGCTACAACCAGCTTCGCGAGGTAGTAACAAGACTCCTCAGCTTCTGCTCTCCTGATTAATTTCTACTGCTTTGCTGGCTGCACCTTATTTTGCAGCAGATGGAAAAGAAACTGGTTGACTCCTTAGCCCGCATTGGACTAACTGCAAAAGGTTGTGTGTATTCGCTCGTGGGCGTGCTGGCATTTATGGCAGCATTCGAATTAGCTGGCACATCCGATTCATCAGCCAATCAGAAAGGCGCCTTTCAGCTGGTGAAAAATTCATCGGGTGGTTCTGTTCTTCTTTCAGCATTGACTTTAGGCTTGGTGGCATACTGCATTTGGAGATTTATTCAGGCGTTTTCTGCACAGCACAAGGTGGTAAAAAAAGCCCGGTATTTTTTTAGCGGACTAGCTTACGCTGCGCTTGCATTTACAGCAATGAAACTATTGTTTAACAGCGGCAGTAGCGGTAGCCAAAAGCAGGAATATCTCGCAGAGTTTTTGTCCAAGCCAAAGGGTGAATGGCTTGTGGGGGTTATTGCTCTAATTCTAGTCGCGATCGGCGTGTACCAGGTGTATTATGGATTGTCTGAAAAATATAAAAAACACGTTCAGCAAATGAATGAAAAAACCCAGGGATCTAAACTGCTTTTACTGTCAGGAAAAATCGGCTATCCGGCAAGGGGAATTGTATGGTTGCTGCTTTCCTTTCTCCTGTTTAAAGCGGTTATTGAAAGCGATAAACATGGAGCTACTGACACGGGTGGGGTTTTTACTTTCGTGGAAAATGGTCCTTTTGGTTCTTATATGCTCGCCGCAATAGGTATTGGTTTAGTGGCTTATGGCATCTTCAATTTTATTCGTGCGAAATACGAAACAATGAAGTAGCTGGTGAGAAGAATGCCCACCCCACGGTCGAGTTAAATCCTTCACTAAAACACTAAAGAGCCTCCACAAATTCCTGGTAATAATCCAGCCCCAAATGTGTAATCAGATCTTCGCCCATCAAATGGCGTAAGGTGTTTTGTAATTTGATTAATTGCTTGAAGATGTCGTGTTCGGGACGCAAACCCGGTGCGGTTTGTGGCGACTTAAAATAAAAAGACAACCACTCCTGAATTCCCGACATACCTGCACGCTTTGCCATGTCACTAAATAGTGCAAGGTCGAGAACAATGGGTGCTGCAAGTATGGAATCGCGGCAAAGGAAATTTATTTTAATCTGCATTTGATAACCAAGCCAACCAAAGATGTCGATGTTGTCCCAACTTTCTTTATTGTCACCGTGCGGTGGATAGTAATTGATCCGCACTTTGTGATAAATGTCTCCGTACAATTCTGGGTTGAGATCAGGCTGCAAAATCTCTTCTAGCACACTCAACTTCGAAACTTCTTTCGTCTTGAAATTATCAGGATGGTCTAAAACATAGCCATCTCTGTTGCCAAGAATGTTTGATGAAAACCAACCTTTAATGCCCAAAGCTCTTGCTGCCAAACCGGGAGCCAAAATCGTTTTCATCAGCGTTTGCCCGGTTTTGAAATCTTTGCCACCGATCGGTGTACCTGTTGTTTTTGCAAGATCAATAAGCGCAGGAATATCGCACGTGAGATTGGGAGCACCGTTAATAAATGGGACTCCCAGTTTTATCGCGGCATACGCGTAAATCATAGAAGGGGAAATCGCCGGATCATTGCTTCTTAAACCTTCTTCAAAGTTTTCGATTGTTTCATGTACTTCAGACGACTCAATATATCGTTCCGTAGAACCACACCAGATCACTACAATCCGTGAGCAATCGTTTGCTTCCTGAAAGTTTTCGATGTCATCCATCACGCACTTAGCCAATTCCCATTTTGTTTTCTCATGCTTGACGTGTTCACCATCTAAATTAGCCACGAAACTCCTGTCGAAAACAGCCCTCATTGGCTCAATGGCTTTCAATTCGTCCTTTACCGCGTGCAGCAGCATAGGTTCAAGCACTTTTGCTTTGCTTGCAGCTTCAAACACGTTGTCGCTGTACACATCCCATCCGCCGAAAACGATGTCGCTCAGATCAGCAAGCGGTACAAAGTCCTTGATTTTTGGATGGCGGTTTTCTGTTCTCTTTCCCAGACGAATGTTGCCCATTTGAGTGAGCGAGCCGATTGGTTCTGCAATGTTTTTCTTAACAGCTTCTACTCCGGCAATTAACGTTGTGGCTACAGCTCCGAGACCGGGGATTAGCACGCCGAGTTTGCCGCGTGCCTTTTCAATGTTTTGCATGCGAAATGGTTTGTATGGTAATCAAATATACCAAACGCAAGAGCATCTACAAAGCACATCATTAAAATGAAACGTGTCCTGTATGGTTAATTAAAACAATGCGAGCAGCATCATCAAAGACATCAATGATACTTACTGAGGCGGGGCTGATTTCGATGCGTTGTAAAAAGTCAATGTGCATTCCTGCGTAATAAGCAATTGCAGCTTTGATCATGTCGGAGTGGCTGACAACAATTACATTCTTGCTGCGATGTTTATCGCCAAGGTTTTGCAAACCACCAACAATTCTCGCCTGCGCCTGCAGCATTGATTCGCCACCTGGAATTACAGTGTTGCTACGAAAAGAATTAAACTGTTGAAAAAGAGCATCACTTCTGAGCTCTTCTATTCTCTTATCTGTCCAATCGCCAAAGTTTATTTCATTAAAAGATTCATCAATTTCACAACGCACATTTATAGTTGCGCAAACTTCTTCAGCAGTTTGCACGGCCCTTTCCAGTGGGCTTGTGTATACTGCATCAATGTGTACATGACTCAGGCGCTGAGCCAGTTGCTTCGCTTCATCCCTTCCAGGTTCGTTCAGATGAACACCGGGCTTTCTACCTGATAACCTCTTCCCAGCTGCATCCGTCGAAGCGTGTCTGATCAGTAAAAATCTTGTCATGTTCAAACATTTGGGACGATTACTTTTGTTGGCATCTAATTTTCTCAATTCAATTGGGCAATTTACATTATCAACGGCAACCGTGCCGATCAGATGTACATTCAATAACGATTGGAATTCAATTCAGCAAAGGATGAGTCAATTGAAGATAGGAGTTCTGACATTTCACCGCTGTATTAATTACGGAAGCTACTGGCAAGCCGTTTTGCTGACGAAGGGTTTACAAGCGTTGGGACATGATGTTGTTATTCTCGACCACTGCTCCGGCGCTGTAAACATCGCAGAACTCAAATGCGCTTACCAGCCGGTGTTACCCACACAAGTTCCCGCCTCGGATGTTCCGTTGTACAGGAAAAAGATAGAAAAATTTTTCAGTGCATTCGAATCTATGCCGCTTTCTGAAAAATTCCCCCTTAGCAATCCGGAGGAGATGGGAAGCTATGATCTGGTTGTGATCGGCAGCGATGAAGTTTGGAATTTATTTCATCCATGGTATGGAAAGAAGCCATTGTTTTATGGTGATGGTATTCCTTCGCAACTGCTTGTTTCGTATGCAGCCAGCTTTGGAAATTATCCCGCAACGTGGGGATTGGAACAGGAATGGGCAGAAAAGCTCCTGAATTTTGATCTTATTTCAGTACGCGATGAAAACTCCTGGTGGCTTGTAAAAAACGCAACGGGTACAGAGCCAACAATGGTGCTGGATCCGTGTTTACAATTTGTTGAAGAAGCTTGCAGCCACGATTCAATAAAACAACGAAAATACGCAGCCGTTTACGGACACAACTTCTCCTCTTCGTTCATACATGAAATTAAGTCGTGGGCAAAACGAAAAGGCCTGCCGCTGATTAGTATTGGTTATCGAAACGACTGGTGTGACGATCAATGGATAACAGCAGGTCCGCATGACTTTCCTCAATTCATTGATGGAGCAGAAGTAGTGGCAACAAACTTTTTCCACGGTTGTGTATTCAGCCTACGACACAAAAAACCATTCGTGTGTGAATCGTCGCCTTACCGAAACAATAAGCTTTGGGGACTTGTGAACAAGATTGGATGCGAAAAGTATTTGGTTACAGAGAACGCTTCATCTAACGATTACAGCATCTTGCTTGACAACCCGCTGGACGAAAAAACAATTGAAAGAATACAGGAACTGCGCGATATTTCGCAGGACTACCTTCGCCGGGTGTTGAGCTTAAAACAAGCACAGGTGGCATGAGTGAATTGGTGAGTCCGCATGATATTGTGCGTTCGGGTATATGCATCGGCTGCGGCAATTGTGTTGCTCAGTCAAACTTTCCAAATGCGCAGATGGCATTCGATAAATATGGTCAATTAAAGCCAACAGGCCCATCGGATTGGTATGATGCAAAGTCTGAACAATTCTCACAAATCTGTCCGTTTTCTCCACTTGCTAAAAATGAAGATGATGTGGCTGTGGAGCGATTCCCAAAAGTAGAAAAGTGGGATGTTGCCATTGGTAAATACACTACTGCCTACGTAGGGTATGCCGCAGAAGACGATTTCCGAATGCAGGGCAGCTC
>JAEZJD010000221.1 GCA_023436425.1 Bacteroidota bacterium
ATCTATGCCCGAGGTTCGGCTTAGCTACTTCATCTCTAACGAAAGTGATTACAGGTTCAATAAGACTCTGCACCCCGCGCGGAGCAGAGTGGACTCCGACTCCTTTTTTATAATAACGAGCCACCGCTGTCATTATCCAAACGAGAATAATGAGCGCCAACATCATTTGCACCACATTCCGCGTCAGCGAAATGTCGTAAACTTTTACAGATGCATCTTTTTGTCCGGCTTCATTTACCGCCACCACTTTACCTTCTTCAAGCTTGTAGCCTTTGTATGCGGCGTGACCATGTTCGAATTTAGAAGACATGAAAGAGGTAAGTCCTCTTTGTGGTGAGTATAAAATGACAGGAAGTGGAATGGTCACGGGATGCTTTTCGCCATCCTTTTCAATGTCCATCAGGTGAAACTCGTGAGCATCGAGAATGTGGCCGAAAATTACTTCTGCGGCATCAAAGCCCTTTTTTCCTTTAGCGTGTTCGCCTTCTGAAGCAGCGCCTGAGCTATGCTCTTCAGAACCACCATTTTGCGCTAAAGAAAATTGAGAAAGAGATAAGAAAAAAATGCCGAAAACCGCTACCAACAAGCATTTTACCCGCTCTAAAACCATAAAGCCTTTTAAAATTTGGCGCAAAGATAAGGATGTGAAGGTAAATTGATGGAACGTGCGCAAAGTTTGAAAAATTTTAATGGATGGCATTTGAACATTAAAAAACCCGCGAAATTGCGGGCTTTTCAAGTCGGGAGGACAGGATTCGAACCTGCGACCCCGTGGTCCCAAACCACGTATTCTACCGGGCTGAACTACCTCCCGAATGAGGTTTCAATAACAAGTGGCGGTGAGGGAGGGATTCGAACCCTCGGTAGAGATTTAAGTCCCTACGACGGTTTAGCAAACCGTTGATTTCAGCCACTCATCCACCTCACCGGCTGAATTTCGAAACAGAACTTTCAACTTCTTTGTTCCTTATTTCGAAGGGCTGCAAAAATAGGGATTCACATCTAATTAATTACAAAAAACAAATCCCAAAAACCAACTAATCTGGAATTTGGGATCTGAACAATTTTATTTCAATTTCTACATCGCTGCCAACTGCACTTTTTGCTGCAACTCCATCACACTATCGCGGAAAGACCCGTCTGTGTCCATCAGGTCCTTAACCGTTTGGCAGGAGTGAATTACTGTAGTATGATCTCGTCCTCCAAAGTGCTCTCCAATAGTTTTCAAAGAATTTTTCGTAAATGCCTTTGCAAGGAACATCGTTATTTGTCTCGCCTGAACTATTTCTCTCTTGCGGGTTTTCTGCAGCAGCTTGTCGTATGGCACAGCATAATAATCACACACCATCTTTTGAATGGTGTCGATGGTGATTTCCTTGCTTGCTGTTTTGACGAAGTTTCTCAAGACTTTCTTTGCCAGGTCCAGATCAATTTCCTTGCGATTTAGCGAAGACTGTGCCAATAAAGAGATTAATGCTCCCTCAAGTTCCCGTACACTTGAATTGATATTGTAAGCAATGTATTTCACCACCTCTTTCGGCATATCCAAGCCGTCATTCTTCATCTTTCTTTCCAGTATGTCAATCTTGGTATCATAGTCCGGCAGAGAAATGTCTGCACTCAATCCCCAACGAAATCTGCTTAACAATCTTTCCTGTACACCCTCCAGATCTTTTGGCGGCTTGTCTGATGTAAGCACAAGCTGCTTTCCCGATTGATGTAAGTGGTTGAAGATGGCGAAAAAAGCATCCTGAGATTTTTCAGCACGACTAAAAAACTGCGCATCATCAATAATCAATACATCTATCATCTGATAAAAATGTATGAAGTCGTTGATGGCATTGTTCCGGCTGTGATCGACAAACTGATTGATGAATTTTTCAGAACTCACATACAACACTACTTTATTAGAATTGCTTCTCTTTACTTCGTTGCCTACAGCCTGTGCCAGATGGGTTTTCCCTAAGCCGACCCCACCATATATTACGAGAGGGTTAAAAGAATTTGCTCCCGGTTTGTCAGCAACTGTTTTACCGGCGCGCCGTGCCACACGATTGCAATCTCCTTCCACGTATGAATCGAAAGTATAGTTTGGATTTAGTTGGGGATCGATCTGCATCTTTTTCAAACCGGGAATAACAAAAGGATTTTTCACGGGATTGTTCATCACCAGCGGAAAGTCCATTTCGTTATTCGAAAAAGTTTTGTAGCTCTGACCCAACATATCGACGGTAACCGGTTTGTTGAAAGTGTTACCTCCATCAACCATTATTCTGTATTCCAATCGTGCATCCTTGCCCAATTCTCGTTTCAGCGTTTTCGCCAACAGATTCACATAGTGCTCTTCAAGATATTCAAAGAAAAATTGGCTGGGTACCTGAATAATTAAAATGTTTTCTTTGAGCGAAATAGGCTTAATCGGTTCGAACCAGGTTTTGAAATGCTGCCACTCGACTATATCTCTGATTATTGACAGACAATTGTTCCAAACAAGTTCCGCGTTCTTCTCCATTTGACGATAAAGCAAGTTTAAATTGTGATCTGTTAGTTCTGGTTTTTATCTTTTTACACATGTTGTGTAAAAAAAGATTTTGCTGGGAAAGGATAGCGAATATCACCAAAAGAAAGAGAAAAAAAAATTTTTATTCATCAGTTTTTTCTTTAGTCGTAAAGAGTTGATTTAAAATAAAATTTGATCGACATTTTTTCGATCTTTTTCTACTCTGCACCACAAATTTTTTTTAGAATTTGTCGAAAAATAAAAAGTTGATCAAAGATTTTTTGTAAGAGATTGAATCGCGACCTAAACTCCACCAAAACTGTTTACGACATGAGGCATTTGGAAGAACAACTACAAAATCAGCACTGCAAAATTTACATGAAACGCTTGATGGGCCTGCATTTTATTCATGTTCTCGCAGATTAGTATGTCAAACTTTCTGATCCTTTAGTTTGGATTAACATTTGATCGCTATGTTCTGATCATAAAAGAATTTGTCTATGAATTTATCCAACTTTACCATAAAGGCTGCTGAAGCTATTCAACAGTCACAACAAATTGCATTCAATCATTCCAACAGCAACATTGAAACCGAACACATACTAAAAGCATTGCTTGAACAGCAGGATTCTCCAATAGATTTTTTGCTGAAAAAGAACGCCGTTAATGTGCAGCAACTGGAGAATAAACTTGACCAGCAAATTGCAAAATTGCCGAAAATTTCAGGTAGCGAACCGGCTCAAAATATCAGCCGCGACGCAAACAATGCAATACTAAAAGCAAATGCGGCGCTCAAACAGTTCGGCGACGAATTTGTGACGCCGGAACACCTTCTTCTGGGTATTCTTCAGGGTAATGATAACAGCGGCAAACTGCTAAAGGATTTTGGCGTTACTGAAAACGGATTGATTGCAGCAATAAAAGATTTGCGCAAAGGATCTACCATCACATCACAAACACAGGAAACCCAGTTCAATGCGCTGAATAAATATGCGAAGAATCTCAATGAACTTGCACGGCAGGGTAAACTCGACCCGGTTATCGGGCGGGATGAAGAGATCAGGAGAACGCTGCACATCCTTTCGCGCCGCAGCAAAAACAATCCCATTCTCGTTGGCGAACCCGGCGTCGGTAAAACAGCTATTGCAGAAGGCTTAGCCATTCGCATCATCAATGGAGATGTTCCCGAGAATTTGAAATCAAAAACCCTCTATGCTCTGGACATGGGCCAATTAATTGCCGGTGCCAAGTATAAAGGAGAGTTTGAGGAGCGGCTAAAAGGTGTGGTGAAGGAAGTTGCCACAAGTGAAGGGGAAATTATTTTGTTCATCGATGAAATTCACACACTTGTCGGTGCAGGCGGTGGCGAAGGAGCAATGGACGCTGCCAACATATTAAAGCCTGCTTTGGCTCGCGGTGAGCTGAGAGCCATCGGCGCAACAACATTAAACGAATACCAGAAGTATTTTGAAAAAGACAAAGCTCTGGAAAGGCGTTTCCAAAAGGTAATGATAGATGAACCTTCAGTTGAAGATGCAATTTCCATTTTGCGAGGATTGAAGGACCGCTATGAAACACACCATCATGTTCGCATAAAGGACGAAGCGATTATTGCTGCCGTTGAACTTTCAAGCCGATACATTACCGATCGTTTTTTACCCGATAAAGCAATCGATTTGATCGATGAAAGTGCAGCAAAGCTGCGGCTTGAAATGAACTCGATGCCTGAAGAATTGGATAAGTTGGAAAGGCAAATTCGACAACTGGAAATAGAAAGAGAGGCGATTAAACGGGAGAATGACGAAGAGAAATTAAAAGAGTTAAATACAGAACTTGCTAACCTCGCTGTAGAACGTGATACACTAAAAGCAAAGTGGCAGCAGGAGAAGGATCTGGTAGAAAAAATACAAAGTGCAAAGGCAGAAATAGAAAACCTGAAGCAGCAGGCAGAACAAGCAGAGCGGGAAGGCGACTATGGGAAAGTGGCGGAAATAAGATATGGAAAGATAAAAGACCAGGAGGCAAAGATTGACACGCTACAGGGTGAATTAAATGAGCTAAGTACAAATTCCCGCAGACTGATGAAGGAAGAAGTGGACGCAGAAGACATTGCCGAAAGTGTAGCAAAGGCAACGGGCATACCGGTGAACAAGATGCTGCAGAGTGAAAGAGAAAAGTTGCTGAACCTTGAAGATGAATTGCACAAACGTGTTGTTGGACAAGACGAAGCCATCACTGCTGTTGCAGATGCCATTCGCAGAAGCCGGGCAGGTTTGCAAGATCCCAAGCGGCCGATCGGCTCTTTCATTTTCCTTGGCACCACAGGTGTTGGTAAAACAGAGCTGGCGAAAGCCCTTGCTGATTATCTGTTCGACGACGAGCACATGATGACGAGAATTGACATGAGCGAATACCAGGAAAAACACACTGTTTCGCGGCTTGTCGGCGCCCCTCCCGGCTATGTAGGTTATGATGAAGGTGGGCAGCTCACAGAAGCTGTTCGGCGAAAGCCTTACCAGGTAGTGTTGCTTGATGAAATTGAGAAAGCACATCCTGACGTTTGGAATGTATTACTCCAGGTGCTCGATGATGGAAGACTAACAGACAATAAGGGTCGCGTGGTGAACTTTAAAAACACCATTATCATTATGACAAGCAACATGGGCAGCGACATCATTCAGGAGAACTTTGCTGACATCACAGAACGAAACAAAGAGCAGGTTGTAGAAAGCACGAAGGTGGAAGTGATGAACAGATTGAAAGAAACAATTCGGCCGGAGTTTTTGAACCGTGTGGACGAAATTATTCTTTTCCAGCCTTTGATGAGGAGCGAGATAAAAGGAATTATCAGAATACAATTGAACAACCTGAAACGTCTTGTAGCACAAAGCGGAATTCAGCTGGAATTCAGCGACTATTTGCTCGATTTTCTTGCGGAAAATGGTTTCGACCCACAGTTTGGTGCACGACCACTAAAGCGCTTGATTCAAAAAGAGATTGTGAACCAGTTGAGCAAAAAGATTTTGGCGGGAGAGATAGATAAGAACCATCCTGTGCTCGTGGACGTGTTCGACGGTGTGGTGGTTTTCCGCAACAACGTAGAAGAGCATCATACGGCATAATCTTACAAGAAAAAACCCTGCATTATAAGCGGGGTTTTTAGATATCGTGCCGTTGAAGCACTCTGTGACAAATCATTGATCCTGCTGCTCCGCTTGGATGTTTCGACGGCATCAACTTAAAGTTTACGTTCAGTCGGCAGCCGTTTCCGGGAGACGAGTCTATATAGACGGTTCCGTTATATAGCGCGGCACGGTTGATGATGTTCGTTATGCCTATCCCGGTTCTCTTTTTTGTAACGTCAAAGCCTTTTCCGTCATCTTCTATCAGCAAATAAACTTCGGTGTCAGTTTGCTTAATCTGAATAGTAATCTCTGATGCTTGGGCGTACTTGAGAATATTATTAATCTGTTCCTGTGCAATGCGGTACATCGAAATTTTAAGATCGTTATTCAGCACATCTTCTTTCAAAGATTTGGCGAGAAGCCTCACTTTTTTATTAGTGATTTTCATCGGGTCGAGAAGATCGCGAAGCGCTTCTTTTAAAGTAAGATCACCAAGTGAAGGAGGTACTAACGACTTACAGATTTTTCTAATTTCCTGAATTGCATTATTTATTAATTCTTTACTACTATTTACAAATTGTGGTTGATTTTCAGGCATTGCAATAGCAGTTTCGAGATAAAGCTTGGCGCTTGCAAGAATTTGGTTCACATTGTCGTGCAGTTCCTTACCAAGCTCGTGTCTTTCCTTTTCCTGACCGCTTACTGTTGCTTGCGTTATCTCTATTTGGCGGTTTAATTTTTCATTTTGCAACTGTTGTTGTAGTCGAAGTGTTTCCGTAATGTCCTTCACAATAGCGAGGTAAGCTTCTCTGCCTTTATAATTGATGGTTTCTAAAGTAAGATCAACGATCATAGTACTGCCATCCTTCTTTCTATGCTGAATGTGGAATGTTTTGTGTAAGCTGCTGTCGCCCTTCTGCAATAATTTCAATTGGTGGTGATCTTCCGGAACTCTCACGTCGAAGACTGTGAGTTGCAGAAATTCTTCTTTTGTGTAACCATAGACCTGAACGGCCGCCTCGCTCACTTCCAGGTATTTGAGAGTTTCCTTATCTACCACATAAATAGGCAACGGTGTTTTGTCAAAAAGCGACCTGTACAGTTCCTCCGACATTCGAATTTTATCTTCAGCATTTTTCCGATCAGTGATATCCATCGTGCCTATACAAATTCCCAACACCTTATTGTTTTTGCTCACAATCCTTTGCATGTTCACGAAAAACCATTTGTCGCATTGATATCCTTTCGCTTCATAAGCAACATCTTCTCCCTGCAACACTTTTTTAAAGATCTGAGAAACGGCGATGCGCCGATCATCATTTAAATATGTTGAATACGGCGTTCCCACCTGGAGCATTTTACCCGTTTGTTGCACCGTCCATTCCTCAGCCAATGTGTTGAACGCCGCTACGTTTAGGTCCGCGTCAATTAGTTGAAATGCAGCATTCGTATTTTCTAATATCGCCTTCAGATTTGCTTCCGATTCCATCAAACTTTTTTCATTTTCCTTTCGCTCCGTAATATCCTGATAGTTGTACACCAAAGCATTCACTCCCGGCACGTGTATCATGTTGGTAATGGTAGACTGCAACCACTTCCACTTGCCGGTTTTGTGTTTCATCCGGAATTCAACAGTGGAACTCTGGCCACTTTTTTCCAACAATTCTTTTGTTAATGATGTAATCAACGGCAAGTCTCGGGGATGTGTCAGCGATCCGGGATGGATCCGTTTCATCTCTTCAGCCGAATATCCCAAGATCCATTCAACAGAAGGAGCAGCATACATAATGCGTCCTGTTTTCCCCAGCAAAAGAATACCATCCCAGCTTCGCTCAATTAGCGATCTGAATTTTGCTTCGCTTTGCTTCAGGGCTTCTTCTGCGTGCACTTTTTCTGTCACATTATGTGCTATAACCAACGCCGCCTGCTCTTGCTTATAATCTATTAGGTGAACAGTGGTCTCCATGTGCAAAACCTCTCCATGTCTCGTCACGTGACGATGCAAGAAAGGCATATTGCCTGTCTGCGGTTGTTTAATCTCTCGCTGAACTTCTGCCCTATCGGGTTCGTACACCAGCTTTAAAGCGGAGTGTCCCACCAATTTGTCTTTAGTATAGCCATAAACAGCCGCCGCCGTATCATTCATATCCAACACGTTGGACTCAAAATCGGAAATGAAAATGCAGTCGGGACTGTTATTAAATAAGGATTTGTACAACTCCTCTGAGCGCCTTATTTGTTCCTCTGCATGCAGTTTTTCGGTAAGGTCCTTAACCGTTGAAAGAAAAGCGGCTTGTCCTTGGAATCGAATTTCATCAATGGAGACTTCAACCCAAACAATGGAGCCATCCTTTTTTACTTGCGGAGTCTTATTCAACTTTTGTAAACCCAAAGTGGGCTGCTTTTCGAAGTCGTACAGTAACTCGTGATATTCAGGAAGCCGTAAATCAAAAACAGATAATTGCAAAAACTCTTCTCTCGTATAACCGTAAAGTTTCAAAGCTGCTTCATTCACATTTAAAAACTTGAGCGTTGTACGGTCACTTACATATTTTGGAACCGGACTTTTTGCAAAGAGATCGTCATAAAGTTTTTCGAAATCCTGCACAATGCGCTGGTTCCGGAGCAGAAGTTTGTGCTGCATCTCAGATTTTTTGCCGTAGTTGAACATGGCAAATCCTATTACCGACAATCCGATGACCACTACGGAAATGTGCTGCACCAAAATAGATCGGCTGCTACCAAGTTCATCAGAAATAATATGGCTACCAAAGAATAGAAGCAGTATGAATAAGGAGAAATAAAATGCTAAGAAACGGTAGTATTTCTTCAGGCGAAATGCTGGTTTCATCATAGCAGTACTGTGGTTTTCATGGATGAAGGATAAATGTAAGCAGTAACTTTCGCAACTTCAATGGTTTAGAAAATTTTAGGGGTTAACTCTTAGCAGGCAAAAACATGAAAGATTGCTTTTCAATCATAAAATGGTAAACGGCTTTTGAGATATTTTTCTCCAATATATTTATGGCTTAAACATAACTGCTAATGACCCGATTTTTTTTCTCGCTGCTATTCATAACAATCAGTTTTTGCATTCAGGCGCAAGTTCCATCGCCCAAAGAACATTTCGGATTTAACATTGGAGATGATTACCAACTTGCCAATTACACGCAAACAGAAGCTTATTTCAAAAAGTTAGCTGCTGCCTCTAACAAGACGTCACTCGTTGACATGGGCTTGACTGAAGAAGGACGGCATCAGTACATGTTGATTATATCTTCTCCGGAAAACATAAAAAACCTGTCGCGGTACAAAGACATTGCACAGCGACTGGCACGTGCAGAAGGACTGAATGACGAGCAGGCGAAGGCGCTTGCGAAAGAAGGAAAGTCCGTGGTTTGGATTGACGGCGGTTTGCATGCCACTGAAACTGTCGGCGCACATCAGCTGATTGAAACAGCGTACACACTGCTGAGCAGAAATGACGATGAGACAAAAAGAATCCTCGACAACTGCATCGTACTCCTCGTTCATGCCAATCCCGACGGACAAGAGCTCGTGAGCAATTGGTACATGCAGGAAAAAGATGTGAAGAAAAGAAACATGAATATTCC
>JAEZJD010000223.1 GCA_023436425.1 Bacteroidota bacterium
GTTGCAGGTTTGTCATTATCCGGTCGCTCGGTGTCAGCAATTTCATCCACGTCTTTTACCTGCTCCATCTTTACCTCCTTTGCCTTCTTATCTGCACGTAGTCCCATAAAAATGGGGTGACGAGCAATACCTTCTTTCGTCCATTCTGAGAACTTAATTTCGCAAACCAGTTCGGGCTTTACCCATGTTGCCGGTTGGTTTGTCTTCGGCTTTGTTTTAAAAGGAGATCTGTCCGTAATCAACGGATTTAGTTTCGCAAATGTTTCCTTCAGCGACTTCGCAGTAAATCCGCTTCCTGTGTGTCCTACATAAATCAAGTTGTTTTCATCATAAACGCCTAACAGCAATGCACCAAAATATTCTCTTGAGTTTCTTGGTTTTGTAAATCCGGCAATCACTACCTCCTGCCTTTTGTTGACTTTTATTTTCAACCAGTCATTGCTTCGGTTCCCAATTTTATATGCGCTGTCGGCTTTTTTTGCCATAATGCCTTCAAGTCCTTTTTCCAGTGCCAATTGAAAAAAATTTTTCCCTTCGCCAATTATGTGGTCGCTGTACCGAATTGTAGGGTTGTCATCCGGTAGAATTGTTTGAAGAATTCGTTTTCGCTCAACCAACGGTAACGCAGTTAAATCATAACCATCGATCCACAACAAATCAAAAATGTAATACTGAAGTTGAGCCGGAGTGTTCTGCCAGTTTTGTAACAATTGAAAATCGGGGAATCCCTGTTCGTTAACCGCGACGATCTCGCCGTCGAGCACTGCACGTAAATTCAACAATCTTAATTCTTCGGCGACAGGAGCGTACTGAGTAAAAGATTTTTTATTTCGCGATTTGAGCGTTACATCTTCTCCCTGGCAAAAAGCGACAGCCCGATAGCCGTCCCATTTTATTTCAAAAATCCATTTTTCATTATCAAAGGCTTCATCCACCAAAACAGCCATCATGGGAGTAATGTCCTTCGGAATACTTTTTTTTGAAACACTATTGAATGAAGAACCGATTATGTCTTTGATGCTCGATTTGATTTCAGGGTCTTTTTTTTTAACTGTGTTTTTCAAGCTCGCGGTGCGTTTTACAGCTTTTGTAGATTTTGTCGTAGCAATGTCTTCCCCGGGGTGATTCACTTCAGTGCCATGATCCTTCGCGACTTCGGATAACGTTCTACCCGTTTTTACAGATTGATTCTCCTGACGTATATCTTCTGTCGTGGCAAAATCATCGTTTTTTTTCACCAGTAGCCAGGTGTTGTCACCGCGGGCTTTCATTCTAAACAGCGCAAAATCGCCATTCAATTTTTTCCCATGCATCCGAATTTTCAAATCGCCGGCGTAGAATTGTTTTAGCAATAATTTCTGTTGCTCAGCCCTGCTCAATCCATCTGCATTCATTGGCTCGTAAGTGCCTTCATCCCAAACTATAACCGTTCCGCCGCCGTATTCGCCTGCAGGAATAATTCCTTCGAAAGTTCGGTAGTCAAATGGGTGGTCTTCGACATGCATGGCGAGACGTTTGTCCTCGGGGTTCAACGACGGACCTTTTGGCACCGCCCAACTTTTTAGCACACCATCCATCTCAAGCCTGAAGTCGTAGTGCAAATGTGATGCGTCGTGCTTTTGCACAACAAACTTCAAAGCGCCTTTGGAGGATTTTGTTTTTCCTTCCGGTTCTTTTGTTTTGTTGAAGTGGCGTTTTTGATTGTACAACGATAAACCCATGCAGTAACGGGTTTAAAAGTTATGCCATGCAGAAAGGTGAGGGCGCGAGGCAGAGGAGAAAATAAAGCCAATAACTAAAATGAACTCACACCAAAAACCGAAACTAAAACTTATGCTGCTTTCTTTTTCTTTGAAGTAGGTGTAGCCTCTAAGCTTGCTTTTAATGCACCCATAATGTCTTTTACTGCACCGGAAGATTTTTTCGGCTCTGCCACGTGTATTTCTTTTCCCTCGGTTTTCGCCTTGATGACTTTCTTGAGCTCTTGCACATAGGTGTCTTTGAAATCGGTAGGTTTAAATTTTTCGGTTAGTTGGTCGATCAGTTTAACTGCAAGCTCCACTTCTTTGGCAGAGACTTTTTCATTTTTCGCATCTGAAACTTCGGGTGCTTCCCTGATCTCTTCGTTATAGCGTAGCTGATTCAGCAGAAGCACACCATTGTAAACTTTTAGCGCACAAATGTGCATTCGGTTGCGCAACATAAATTCGGCGAGACCTACTGTTTCTGTTTGTTCCAAAGCCTTCATCAACAGATGATATGCTTTACCTGCACCTTTATCAGGCGTGATGTAGTATGGCTTCTCGTAATAAATAGGTTCTATTTCCGCTTCTTTTACAAACTGCACTATGTCGATCGTCTTGGATTTTTCCGGACTTGCTTTCTGAAAATCTTCATCAGTAATTACCACATACTTGCCCTTTGCATATTCGTAACCTTTTACAATGTCCTTCCACTCAACTTCCTTATCCGTTTTTGTGTCAATACGTGCATAACGGATAGGTGCAAGATCCTTTTTAGAAAGCATGTCAAAACTCAACTCACTCCCAGACTCCACTGCGCTTCCCAATTTGACGGGGATGTTTACCAAGCCAAAGCTGATGGCTCCGGACCAAATTGATCGCATAGCAGATGTTTTATTTTATGATGCAGGATAATACGTGCTGCCTGAACGATAATTAGAATTGCCAAACCATGCCGTCAATGTATTAACCGCACTTTGCCACCACGAGTTGTTGTGTGCAGTTCTTGTATCGAAGTAGTCAGCTTTCTGAATTTTTACTTTCACCAGCACCACATCTTTACGTCCACTTGCATCTTCTGCAAAATCCGATACACTGCTTACTTCTTCAGGATCGTTAACCACCCAGGCCGTTCCTTCTGCCTGAACATAGCATCCTAAGCCTTTTTTATAAAAATCCAAACGCACCGGAAATTCTGATTCGAAAAGTTGCAGGTTCTCATTAGGCTTTTGCACGAAAAACCATATATAACCATAGTCATCTACCTTCATTTTTGTAACGATAGATGTTGGCAATTTCAATACAGAGTCGCTCAGGTTATAGCAAATTGCACTTCCTATCTCTCTGATCTTTTCCTGTAAGTTCTTTTGCTGAAGCGTTTCCATAAACGAGATTTTTTTGTATGATCTAAAAACTTCAGAAGCATAAACTCCAAATTGAATACCACAAACACAAGCCATGGTGTATGCGCCATTATTAACCGCCCTCATGGGTAAAAAGCTCTACACAAACAGCATTTAGGACTAGCCGATTGGCACATTTTTTACAACGATTAGGAGACTTTTAAAAAAATAAATTTTTTGATTATGGCACGAAATACAAGTACAGCAGGAACCCGCAGGCAAGCTGGTAACACTGCAATGAAGAGCGATGAAACAATGTTGAAAGAGTTGTTTGTTGATGAACTAAAGGACATCTATTGGGCGGAAAAACATTTGCTGAAGGCGTTGCCTAAGATGAAGAAAAACGCCACTTCAGAGGAACTTGCTGCGGCGTTTGAAGACCACCTGGCAGTAACGGAAAATCAAGTCGGTCGCATTGAGCAGGTGTTTGAAATGTTAGAAATGCCGGCTCGCGCAAAGAAGTGCGAAGCAATGGACGGATTGGTGAAAGAAGCACAGGAAGTGATGGGCGAACTTCCAAAAAATTCTTCGGTACTCGATGCAGCATTAATTATCTCTGCTCAAAAAGTAGAACACTACGAAATAGCTTCGTATGGTAGCCTTGTGCAGCTGGCAAAAACAATTGGTGAAAATGAAATCGCTGATTTATTGCAGCAGACGTTAGACGAAGAAAAAGAAGCTGACCAATTGCTCACCGAGTTAGCTGTTAGCAGCATTAATATTAATGCAGAAAACGAAACGGAGGATGAGGTAGAAGAATAATGTAAGTTTTTTTGCTTAGGAAAAGCCGGACAATTTTGGTCTGGCTTTTTCTTTACATATAAAAAACTCATGAGCAAAAAGAGTAAACGAAAGAGTTTTTCAGTGGCTTTTGAAAAGTTTGCCGCTAGAATGACAAAGGTTACCGGTAGTTCATTGGCTTTCATCATCGCACTTTTTATAATCATCGTATGGGGTGTTTCCGGACCTATTTTCAATTATTCCGATACCTGGCAGCTGGTGATCAATACCGGAACTACAATCGTCACGTTCCTGATGGTGTTTTTAATTCAGCAAACTCAAAACAAAGATTCTTCGGCAATACAGCTTAAATTAAACGAATTGATAGCATCCAACGAGCGGGCGAGTAACAGGTTAGTTGATGTAGAAGACCTTTCGCAAGATGAACTGGACACTCTCAAAAAGTTTTACATTAAAATATCGCAAATGGCCGAAAAAGAATCGGACATCCACAAGTCTCACTCAGTGGACGAGGCCAGCGAAAATCACCTTCACAAACTTGCAAGAAGAACTTCTTCTCCAAAAGATAAAAAGAAATCCGCCTGATATGGAGCAACTGACACAACTTTCGCATAAAGAGTTTTTGAAGATTGACAGAGATTACAGCAAGGCTGCGAAGGTTGCTGATCTTGTTTATGTAAACGATAAATCTCCCGGTATTACTCGCGAGAAAAAGAGCACAGGATTCGTGTACCTGTTTAACGGAAAGCAAATAAAGGACAAAACGAAAATTGAGCGAATAAGGAAACTTGCTATTCCGCCCGCCTGGACAAACGTATGGATTTGTCCGGATGAAAACGGACACATTCAAGCAACGGGGCTTGATGCAAGAGGCAGAAAGCAATACCGCTATCACGCGTTGTGGCACAATCTGCGGAATGAAACGAAATTTCACCGCCTGTTCGAGTTCGCTAAGTTGCTGCCTGCACTTAGGCTGAAAATGGAAGAAGATCTTGCCAAAAAAGAGTTGTGCGAGGAGAAAGTGATCGCCACCGTAATCAGCTGTATGGAGCGTACCTACATCAGGATTGGTAACGATGATTACGAAAAATTGTATGGTTCGTATGGATTAACAACTTTGAAGGACAAGCACGTAAAAATTGAAGGTGACACCATAAAATTTTCATTTACAGGGAAAAAAGGCATTGAACAAAAGATCACCATCCGGCATAAAAAGTTAGCAAGAATGATAAAGCAATGCAGGGACATTCCCGGCAAAGAGCTTTTCCAATATTATGATGAGCAGGGTGGCCGCCATGCCGTTGACTCTGGAATAGTAAACAAATACATAAAAGAGGCAACCGGTGGCGACTTTACTGCGAAGGATTTTAGAACTTGGGCCGGAACACTGAATATCTTAAGAGCATTCTGTTCGTTAGGTGAGCCGGAGTGTGACGCTGACTGCAAGAAAAACGTACTTGCTGCAATGGACGAAGTGAGTAAAAAGCTGGGAAATACAAGAACAGTTTGCAAAAAATATTATGTGCATCCGGGAGTTGTCAAGCTGTACGAAGAAAAATCATTAAGCAAATACCTGAAGGAGCTGGACAACATCGAAAAGGAAGATCACCTCTCGGGATTAACAAATGACGAAAGGGTGCTAAAAAAAATATTGTCAGACCTGGTCTAACTCAAGCGTTTTTATTTTGCCGATTTTTTCCGATTGCTGCTCTTGGATGATTTAGAAGACTTAGAGCTTTTTTTCGACGTGCTTTTACTGGCTGATTTTTTTGAAGACCTGCTGCTGCCGCTTTTCTTCGATGCAGCTTTGCTGCTACTCTTTTTCGAAGCGGACTTTTTTGTGCTGCTGCTTTTCTTCGGCACTTTTGCACCTTCTTCCCTTGCTTCGGAAAGTCCGATGGCAATTGCCTGCTTGCGTGATGTAACTTTCTTGCCAGTACCGGTCTTCAGTTTTCCCTCCTTCATTTCGTGCATCACTTTTTCAACCTTGTCGCCCGCTTTTTTAGAATACTTCGCCATTTTAATGTTTTTGAAAATGTACAAAAAAGTTGTACCGAAGTTGTTCTCATCAGTCAGGTACGATTTTTAGAAGGTTATATAAAAAGTCCCGTTATGGAAAAAACAATAAGCATATTAAATGATCTGATTCGCATTAATCATGATCGTGTGGTGGGTTATGAAAAGGCGATTGACGAACTAAAGCCGGAAGATGCTGATTTAAGAACATTGTTCAACCGCTACGTTACTGAAAGCCGTCAGTACGCACAGGAACTTACGCAGGAAGTGGCACGACTTGGCGGCGACCCTGCCGACGGAACTACAAACTCCGGAAAAATTTATCGGGTGTGGATGGATCTAAAGGCGACCGTAAGCGGAAAGGACAGAAAAACGATTCTGGACAATTGCGAATTTGGAGAAGACGCTGCACAAAAAGCTTATGACATGGCTTTAAATGCTGATGTTGAATTCGAACCTTCTCTACGCGATCTTGTTGTTCGGCAGAAAGCAACTTTAAAGGCAGGTCATGATGAAGTAAAGCGCTTACGCGATATGCACGAAGCGGCTAAATAGAGCCGAAAATGATTTGAGAGCAGGCGAAAAAGCCTGCTTTTTTTATTCGCACACTTCGTTCCAACGGTTTTAAGGTTTAAATTTGTTTCCCCGCTAATAGCCAGCACATGATCACATCTATCAAAAGCCATCACACCAAAGCATGTTTCGATGCATGGCTGCATTGTGAAAATTTGTTGTCAGAGGTTTCCCGTTATCGAAACATATTTTCTGGAAAAGTGCTGAAGGTTATAGATGAATGTGCCCTTATTTGTATGGGTACTTTCCACGCTTTAAAATCAGAGTCGGTAAACATAACCAAGATGGCGCTTCTTTGTGTAGGCATTTGTGAAGAATGCGCTGAGTTGTGTGAAGCTCAAATGGGTCAGGACTTTCATGAATGCGCGAAGGTTTGCCGAGACTGCTCCAACACCATAGCCGAATTAAGCTTTTCTGCGTAGTGGTTGCAAGCTAGCGACGTGAACGGCTGAATATCGTATGCACAAAAAACGGCTACAGCCGAAACTGTAGCCTTGCTGATAGAATGGACCGTGTATATGAGAAA
>JAEZJD010000231.1 GCA_023436425.1 Bacteroidota bacterium
CATTTGGTCCGGAGATTACATTTCGCGGACAAACGCATGGCACTTTCAAAATGCTATTTAATCAATTGTACTCGTCGCAGAAATAGTATACACAGCGAACCTGCTTCATTTGATGTACCACCGAAACGTGGTACATTTTTTTTGCTCTATCAATCATATGGCTACAAACAAAAAGAAAAAAACATCTCATAGAAAAGCGTCTAATCCAAACTGTCCCACGCCGCAAGGAATATTGTTGATTATTGGTGGCAAAGAAGACAAAGGACAGAAAGAAAAAGAAGAAGAGAATGAAGAATTCATTGAAGAAGAAATTCTTAAAACTTTTATAGAGCTCACCGGCAAGAAAGATCCATCGATAGGAATAATTACCACAGCGAGCAAGGTAGCCGATGAGCAATTTGCAGATTACAAGAAAGTGTTCCAGGCACAAGGTCTAACAGACATACGCCAGATACATCATGAATCTCGCAATGAAATATTTGATGATGAGCTGCTGGAACAGGCAAGAAGCTCGGATGCATTTTTCTTTGCCGGTGGCGATCAGTTGCTGCTTACATCCATTTACGGTGGCTCTGAATTTCTTACACTATTGAAGGAAAGATACATTGCTGAAAAGATTGTGATTGCAGGCACCAGTGCCGGAGCCATGGCAATGTCCACGCCGATGATTTACGCAGGCAACAAAGATGTGCAGCAAATTGCCGGAGAAATTAAGATCACCACAGGTCTCGAGTTTTTAAAAGACGTTTGTATTGATACCCACTTTGTAGATCGCAGCCGCTTTGTGCGGATGGCTCAGGTAATTGTTACAAATCCCAGCAGCATTGGAATGGGAATAGATGAAGACACTGCAATAGTCGTTCGCAATGGCGTGGATGCAGAGGTTATTGGCAATGGAATGATCATCATTATTGATGGCTTCCACATTCTTGACTCAAATATTCAGGAATTTGGTGAGCAAAAAGTGGTATCGATGCGCAACCTGAGAGTTCACCTGCTGGGGAAAGGAGAGAAATATTTAATACCACAGGTAAATCCGCCACACAGGTAGATCTATTTTTTGCCGGCAACAATGTAAATGGCTGGATCGCCTAAGGAAAACTTCTTTTTCCGGGGCGTACTGAAAAGGTGTTTCGTTTTTAGCCCCGCTTCGTTGAGCATTTGCTGCATTTCATCCAGTGTGAAAATATAATCCACACCATCGATAGTTTCAGTTGCTCCATCGTTTCGAATAACCGTGTGCTCTGATTCTATTCTGGCAGGAAACGGCTGGTACTCGTACGACAAAAGATATTTGTATTCATCCACCTGCATCCAATCCTTTGGCTTGAAATGCTTTAGCGCTATTTCGGCGATCATCCAAGACCCCAGAATAAGAACACCGTCGTCCGCTAATACGTTGCTTATTTTTTTTAATAAAGAAATAGCATCTGTTTTATTGAAAAAGGCAAAGCTGTTACCCATACATATAGCCGCCTGGTACATGCCGGATAACGATGTATTCAGAACGTCTGTTGCCGAAGCTTGTACCGGAAGTAAATCTTTTTGCGCAGCAACATTGATCTCATTAATGTACGAAGGCTCATTATCAATGGCAGTAACATGGATGCCGTTTCTCGCAAGCTCCAAGGAATGCCGTCCATAGCCACACATGAGATCAAGCAACCGGTCTCCATTTTTCAGGTCTGCAACTTCGATTATGAATTCGCATTCGGCTTTCGTCAATCCCGGATGCATCATTTTTTTCCATACATCTTTATACATGCCGCTGAAAAAGGTGTTGTTGATGTTTGGAGAGGATGTCATAATTGAAATTGGAGCCTTTTAACTGGAAATTGGATAAACCATCACTCGAGCAGTCTGTTTCGCATAGCATACATTACAAGTCCCGCTATGGTTTTTGCACCAACTTTTTGCTTCATGTTCTGGCGAATGGTTTCTATTGTGCGGGGACTTAGAAATACATCTTTCGATATTTCTTCAGTGGTTTTATCTTCTGAAATGCATTTTAAGATCTTCAACTCCTTCTCCGAAAATTTTACCGGAGTGGGATAATACTGGCGCACATTTTTTTTGTGCTGAAGCTTTAGCAATACAGCCTTGTTTACCAGATCGTTAAAGTAAAAATCGTCATTCATACAGGTCAGGATTGCCTGGTAGATTTCATCGGGATCGGTCGTTTTGGTAAGGTATGCATTCGCTCCCATTTCCATCATTTTTGTAATCATCTCCTGATCGTCATACATTGTGAGCACAATAATTTTAACCCCTTCGTATTCTTTACGAATAAGGTTGATTGCGTTGACGCCATCGAGCTCAGGCATTCGTATGTCCATTAGCAACACGTCGGGAAGCTTAATTTCCAGCTTATGCATAAGGTCTTTGCCATCTTCAGCCTCCCACAAAATTTTGAGGAATTCACGTTCTTTCAGGGCCATTTTGATGCCGTCGCGGAATATCTTATGATCATCGGCAATGGCTACCTTGATCGGGGTTGTCATTGGAAATTGGTTTTAATTAATTGTCTTATAAGCAGATAAAGACAAAACTAATCGTTTTTATTTTTGAAAGTAAATATTTACGACGTAATTTTTATGGTACCGCTCCGTCGATACACGTAAGGTTTCGACGCTTCCAATCGTACATTTACGAGCGATGAAAGCGTCAGTTCGGACAGATTGAAAAACCTGTGTCAGCAAAACATCACTGCAACTACTTTTATGTAATCAACTCTTCTAATGAACACAAAATGTGTTTGAAATCAATGATTTTCCACCTCAGAACAGCTCAAAAGTTTTTTTTGTTTCAAGCACCTTCCATGCACAGGTTTTTCCACAATTGTGAATTATTGCTTGCAGGTGAATAGTAATTTTACTATGTTTGCGTAGAACATTTACGCTTTTTGACCTAGTAAGGATACGTGCAAAAATTAGCTCAAAGCCTTGCCTGTAGAAGGTTTCAGTAAGAAAAACAAGATGTTATCCACAGAATAGCACTTGAGAACGAATCTGATCCTGACAACTTTTACAGTCCAAAAAAACTTACTGTATGGTAACGAAGAAAGTTTACAGAGCCTTCCCTCCTACATCGAACGACTACATTTGGTGGGATCAAGACTAAGAATTTAGAATTCTGGTAAAGGTTTTCTATATTTGGCAAAAACCAAAACTATAGAAAACCTTTTTAATTACTTAGCGTTCTATTCCGATCTGTTGCCCGTCTTTTTCTTCTTCTTATTTTATAGTAAAAGTAAGTCTCAGAAAGGGTTGTGGATCATTTTGGCTTATTGCATTTACGATTTCCTTACCAACTTGGGCCTTCTTTATCTTTCTCAAAAACACATCAATCGTTTTTTATATTCCTCTTTTACATTCATTGAGTTTAGCTTGTTTGCGTGGGTGCTTTTCACAATCATAAAAAACCAGCGGTTTAAGAAAGTTCTAATGGCGCTGAGTGTCGCATTTATTGTTTTCCTGTTTGCGTATAACATGCTAACGAAAGTGAATGCCTTTGATTCGATTCCTATTGGGATTGAAACAATTCTAATCCTTGTGTTTTCCTTTTACTACCTGTTCGAACAGATTAACGATACATCCACTTTATTTATTTATTCGAAATTTTCTTTTTGGGTGATTCTGGGAATTCTTCTGTACCTGGCAGGTTCATTCTTCATTTATATTTTTTCCAATCAGCTTCTCTCTGAACATCGGGATGAGGAAGTGGCTAAGTATTGGATGATTACCAATGTTTTTTCGATTTTGAAGAATATCTTTTTCGTTATAGCCATTATGGTTAACACCAATCGTCCGCCTAAGAAAAACATCGGGTTTGCACTTTATAATCTAAACTGATGTAACGCCAACAAAATGATCTTGCTTCAAATTACAAGTGGAATTTCTCTAATGGTTTTCCTCGGCACATTGGGCATGCTGGTGTTGACTATTGGATTAATTCTTTTCATAATTTTTCATCAGCGAAAAGTAATTCGGTACCAGCTTCGGCTTCAGCAAATGGAGCAGCAACAGCAGAAGCTCTTGCTAAACGCATCCATTCGTATGCAGGAAGAAGAGCGCCAGCGTATAGCCGCCGATCTGCACGATGATGCGGGACCACTGCTCGCTACCGCCCGACTATATTTGAACGAGAACCTCGTAAATCAGGACAAGGTAACCCAGTTACAATCCATTTATCAGGCGAGGCAAATTTTGGACGACACGATTCAACTTGTACGAAACATTAGCCATAGCCTAATGCCGCCGACATTAAAAAACTTCGGGCTCGAATCTGCTATCAATGACCTTTTTCAAAAGATCAGCGGTTCCGGATCTCTCAATGCCAGCAGCCGTTTTCATGATTATGCAGAGCGCTTAAAGTCAGATAAAGAGCTGATGATCTTTCGTATAGTTCAGGAGTTAATTAATAACATTTTAAAGCACAGTAGCTCCAGCTTCATTCACCTCACGCAAAACATGCAGAACGGAAGTTTTATTCTCCGCATTCATCACGACGGCAGAGGCATTGTGCAGGCAGATTTTGATAAGTTAAATAAAAGCAACATCGGGCTCGGGTTGAAAAACATCAGCAGCAGGTTGAAAATTGCGCATGGCAGAATTCATTTTGAAAAAGACTCCTCTCAAACTTATTATAAGATCACTGTTGAAATACCTAAAGAAGATCCCTTCGAAATCATGACCGGAGAGCTTGTAAATCTCGAGGGATAACACCTGGTCTGCTGAATATTTTATTTGTTGTAAAACAGTTTATCTAATTTCGTGGCGTAGTAAAATCCAATGGAAGTTATCAAAGTAGCGATAGCAGACGATCACAAGATTTTTCGCAAAGGAGTCATTCTTTCACTTCGTCCGTTTACCAATATAAAATTTGTTCTAGAAGCTGAAAATGGAGAAGAACTGCTCGCCGGCATAGACGAAGCAAAGCCTGATGTAGTGTTGATGGATTTGCGTATGCCTCAAAAAGATGGCATCGAAACTACAAAGGTGCTAAGCAAAAGCTATCCTGGCATTTCCGTTCTTGTGCTAAGTATGTTTGAAGATGAACGCTTTGTGTCGCACATGATGGAGAATGGTGCCAACGGTTACCTTTTAAAAAACGCTGAGCCGCAGGAAATCAGGCGGGCTATTATGGATGTGCATGAGAAAGGTTATTACCTCAACAATTTTGTTAATCGCATATTGCTGAAGAAAGCGCATGCGAAGCAAAAAGTGATTCCTTCGCTCAACAACGAAATAACGCTTAGTGAGAAGGAAAGAGATGTGCTGAAGTTTATCTGCATGGAATTTACAGCGCAGGAAATAGCCCAAAAGATGGAAATAAGTCCGCGAACAGTGGAGGCAATTAAGGACAGGCTGATGGAACGTTTTGGCAGTAAAAACACTGCCGGTTTGGTTTTCTTTGCCGTCAAGAATAACTTAGTTGACTGAGAACGACCGTGCTTCGATTTCAGATCATTTCAGGAATTTCACCCTCGACAATTAATTTACCAGCAGTTTTCGATTTAATTTCTTCCACCGAAACGCCAGGTGCTCGTTCCAAAAGTTTAAAGCCGTTTTTTGTCACATCAAGTACGGCTAACTCCGTTACCACTTTTTTCACGCAACCGACGCCTGTTAATGGAAGTGTGCACTTTGGCAATAGTTTGGATTCTCCTTTCGGATTTGTATGCATCATTGCTACAATTATGTTCCTCGCACTGGCAACTAAGTCCATTGCGCCACCCATTCCTTTTACCATCTTGCCAGGGATTTTCCAATTGGCGATGTCACCATTTTCACTCACCTCCATTGCTCCCAAAACCGTCAGATCAATCTTACCGGCTCTGATCATTCCAAAGCTTTCTGCGCTGTCAAAGAAAGCGCCGCCCGGCAAAATTGTTACTGTTTCTTTTCCTGCATTAATCAGGTCTGCATCGATTTCTCCTGCTGTCGGGTAAGGTCCCATGCCCAAGATGCCGTTCTCACTTTGCAACATGATAAACATTCCATCGGGGATATAATTGGCAACAAGAGTAGGAATGCCAATCCCAAGGTTTACATACATTCCGTCCTGCAATTCCTTTGCTATTCGTTTAGCGATTCCAAGTTTATCTAAAGCCATAAAGCAGTTTAGAGTTTATATTTTATAGTGTGTGTTCCATTCGCCCATTAATCATCAATCATTCGTCATTAGTCTCACAGTTCTTCGCTCAATTCTTTTTTCGTAATTACTTCCCTGATAAATACGATGTACATAAACACTGGCTACATCAATTGCATCGGGATCGAGTTCACCAGGATTTACCAGTTCTTCCACTTCAGCAACAGTGATGGTGCCGGCTTTCGCCATTGATGTTGAAAAGTTTTTAGTTGTTTTCTGAAAGATCAAATTGCCATACCGATCACCTTTCCACGCTTTTACGAAAGCATAATCCGCGTGAATGGCATGCTCCATTAAATATTTTTTTCCATTGAATTCCCGCACTTCTTTTCCCTCGCCCACCTCAGTTCCATAACCCGCCGGCGTGAAAAACGCAGGAATACCCATTGCCGCCATTTGGATTCGCGTAGCTAGTGTGCCCTGCGGCACAAGGTCTACTTCCAACTCACCACTTAACAACTGTCTCTCGAACTCACCATTTTCGCCAACATAAGAGCTGATCATTTTTTTTATCTGCTTTGTCTGCAGCAGCAGCCCAAGTCCAAAATCATCTACACCTGCATTATTGGAAATACACGTAAGGTTTTTTACACCTTTATTTAGCAAAGCAGCAATCGAATTTTCGGGAATGCCGCACAATCCGAATCCCCCAAGCATAATCGTCGCACCATCTTGTACATCATAAATAGCTTCAGCAGCAGAAGCAAAAATTTTATTCATCGCCTTTGTTTTGAATCAAATTTAAAACTAGCGTGGGAAAGAGACTCTTATTTAATTTCTAGCGGGACGACAGGAGCATCTGTTTTCTTCTGCATCGAATCAAGTATTGGTTTCAGCTGATCGGGATGCAATTGATAGAACTCCAAACTGTTTTGAAAGGTTGCTTTGTTAATGTGGTGAATGGCAAACACCGAATCGTATAAAGCCGTTTTTGCTTTTACCGATTGAAACGAACTATCCTTGTTCTGCCTGTAAGTGAGTAGCTCGTCCGCTCGCAAAAGGTCCCACAGCAATGACTGCATCTTTGCACTGGGCAGGACATTTTTCTTGGAATCGCGGGAACATGCGGCTAACGAAATGAGACCAGCAAACAAAATGAAGCGGATCATTTTAATTCTTTGTAGGCGCTCACATTGGTGAGATCGAGTTTTGTTAACAGATCTCTCGCAGTTGATTTCGTCTGCTGATCGGCCTTTGCAAACAACTGCACCAGTTCATTGCTTTTTCCCTGAAAAAAGAACTGCATAATCATGGAATTAGGATTGCTCTTGTTGACCGCCGACAAATGATTCAAAGCAGTTAAAATACCGGTTCTCGCCGCCTGCTCGTCTTCTACCATTTTGTCCATGCCACTTCTGTAGTAGGAGTAAATAGCATCGTGAACAAGTGTGTAGCGGTTATCAATGAGGCCTTCCACTAATTTAAACCGGTTGCGAAGTCCGTCGAAAGCCTTCCAGCCGACAATTTGCTGATTCTCAGGAGCGTTCACCACTATGTTTTGTGCCTTTTGAAAAAATGGATCACCGCCTCGAGGCGAGAACGAGTCATAATCCAAGCCGAGGATTATATTGACATAATAGGCAACAATTGCAGTGAGGTTAGCA
Organism: Bacteroidota bacterium; assembly: GCA_023436425.1. Lineage (GTDB taxonomy): Bacteria > Bacteroidota > Bacteroidia > Chitinophagales > Chitinophagaceae > Flavisolibacter. The sequence continues at coordinate 7,758 of JAEZJD010000231.1, forward strand.
GCCAACGGATCGTTTCCCTGAATTCGCGTTTCGTTGAACTCAACAGGTTGAAATTCGACATAGCGAAAAGTGACATCGTTATCCTGAAAATTGACAATTGGCGATTCATACGATGAATTATAAATCGGCCGTGCAGCCTGCACCGTCATGGTAGCCTTATAGGTATTGGAGCCAAGTTCCTGATCAATGCTCAACAGAAAATTGCATTTTATTTTCTCCTGCGGCTGGTAAGTATCATTGGTCCATTTTCTATTATTAATGAAATTGGTAAGTGCAGTCTGCAGTGTTTGGAACACTTTCTTATCCACCTGAGTGCTCACCCGGTTCGCCGCAACTGAAACTTTGCCCTGCAGCTCCTGAGCATACGCAGTGGTGATTGAAAAGATTAAAAAGAAAAACAGTATTTTTTTCATGATAAGAGTTCGGTTATACTATCTACAATTTCCTCCGCTAACGCAACTTTCGACTTTAACTCGGACTCTTTTTCCGAGCCGTCTTTAAAGAAAAGAGTCACTTTATTTGTGTCGTGCCCAAATCCCGCTCCCTGATCTCTGAGGGAATTCAGCACAATTACATCAGCATTTTTTTCGGCGAGCTTTTTTTTGGCATTTTCTTTTTCATTATCAGTCTCTAAAGAAAAGCCGACCAGCACTTGCTTTTCCGTTTTTCGCTCACCAAGTGTTTTCAAAATATCTTTTGTAGGCGTCAGTCTGACGTGCATTTCGTCTTTTGTCTTTTTGATCTTCGTTGCAGACGCGCCGACCGGTGAATAGTCAGCAACGGCCGCCGCCATTACGACAATGTCATAATCCTGACTCGTACATGCCTCGAACATTTCTGATGCGGTATTTATGTTCACCAGCTTTATGCCGTTAGCACTTGTGTTCAATGTTCCCGGACCTTTAACGAGTGTTACCTGTGCTCCTCTCCTTCTCAGCTCTTCAGCTATGGCAATGCCCATCTTACCGCTGGAATGATTTCCGATAAAACGAACCGGGTCGATTGGTTCGTATGTAGGTCCTGCCGTCACTAATGCTGTTCTCCCTTTCAGTTGTTCTGCATCAGAAAAAACATCTTTTAAATATTCAACGATCGCTTCCGGTTCTGCCATTCTTCCCTCACCCGTTAATCCGCTGGCAAGTTCACCATAATTGACGTTTACAACACTACACTTGTGCTCAGAGATTTTGTTAATATTTTCTCTTGTGGCGGGATGCTTCCACATGTCTTCATCCATCGCTGGCGCAACGATCACCGGGCATGTGGCGGAAAGATAAACGGCTAACAAAAGATGGTCGCATTGTCCTGTCGCCATTTTGCTTAACGTGTTGCAGCTAAGGGGTGCTATCAAAATGGCATCGGCCCAACGACCAAGCAGCGCATGATTCGCCCAATTTCCTTCCTCGAATAAATCGATCAAAACCGGGCTTTTTGACAGGGTAGAAAGCGTAAGTTTTGACACAAAATCTGTGGCTGCCGGCGTCATTATAACCTTCACTTCGGCACCGGCCTTGACAAGCTGACGAATAATAAACGGCGACTTATATGCGGCAATACTGCCGGTTATACCGAGGATGATCTTTTTATTGGATAGGTCAACGCTGTTCAAATCCATCGGTGCCAAATTAAGCAGGATTACCGGTTGCCGCAACCGTTTGCATCCAAGTAGTGAGTTGATCTGCAATTTTTCGATCGTTGCTCAACCGCGGCACTTTATTCTGCCCGCCTAATTTTCCAACAGATTTCATGTACTCGATGAAGCCATGTTTATTAATAACGGAGATTTTCAGCGGTTGCAAAATGTTCCCGTTGATCAAATCATCATAATAAATATTTTTCTCACGAAGATTAATATCGACGCGGCGGGCAAACTCGGTTAGGTCAGCAGGTTCTTTTTCAAACTCGATGAACCATTCATGGTAGCTGTTGCCATCGCCCTGAGCGATCATCGGGGCTACCGTAAATTCGGTAACCTTAACATTCTCGTCCGCAGCAGCTTTCAACAAACTTTGTTCTACTTCCTCGGCGATAACGTGCTCACCAAAAGCAGAAATAAAATGTTTCGTTCTGCCCGTAACAACAAGCCTATAAGGACTGGTGCTTAAGAATTTTACCGTGTCGCCAATGTTGTAAGCCCACAAACCTGCATTATTGCTTATAACCAAAGCATAGTTCTCTCCTACTTTCACATCGGCGAGAGAAAGACGCGTCGGCTCATCGTTGAAAATTTCATGCGCCGGCACAAACTCGAAGAAGATACCGCTGTTTGTGTTTAGCAAAAGTCCCTGTTCGTTTTGCGAATCCTGGAAAGCAAAAAAGCCTTCGGAAGCAGGAAAAGTTTCAATCGTATCTATGGATCCGCCAATGCTTTCCATCAGTTTTGCACGGTACGGTTCAAAATTGACACCACCATGAACAAGGACAGAAAAGTTGGGAAAAAGTTCTTTTATTTTCTTTCCGCTTCTTTCCGTCAGCCGATCAAAATACATCTGCACCCACGGGGGAATGCCACTAATAAGCGTCATGTTTTGATTAATGGTCTCATCTACAATTTTTTCAAGCTTTGTTTCCCAATCATCAATACAGTTTGTTTCGTAGGATGGTAGCTGATTGGCTCTTAGATATTTTGGAATGTGATGATTAACGATTCCGCTGAGCCGACCTGTGGGTATTCCGCCGATTCGCTCCAACTCGGGTGAGCCGGACAGAAAAATCAGTTTCCCATCTGCAAACGAAGTGTTCCCCGTTTCAGCCATATAGCACAGCAAAGCGTTTCTTGCTGAATTAATATGGTTTGAAATTGACTCTTTTGAAATGGGAATGTATTTAACTCCGCTCGTTGTGCCGGACGTTTTCGCAAAATAAATAGGCTGACCTTTCCACAAAATATTGTGCTTGCCTTCTTTTACCTTTTCTATGTAGTTTTTAAAAAGTTCATAGTCGCGGATCGGGACGTTTTTTTTAAAATCTTCGTAGGAGCCAATAGCAGAAAAGCGATGATCCCTGCCAAACTCAGTAGCTTTTGCCGTTTTGATTAATTCCTTTAAGATGTTCTCCTGATCCTGAAGGGTTGTGGTCATTCCCTTGCGAATGCGGGAATAAACCATTGATGCAAATGGTTTTGCGAGAAAAGATTTTATCTTCATGGCAAGCGGTAAGCGGCACGAATATACAGAATAGAGGTTAAGGGCTTCCTAATATTGGCCGCAAACACCTGCTGCGCCGCCTCTTTGCCGTTCAAATTCTTTGCTGCTTTACATTTTCCCCTTACCTTTGCCAACCTAATTTTTGAACCATGTTCGCAGTTGTAAAAATCGCCGGTAAACAATTCAGAGTAGCAAAAGATCAAACTTTATTTGTGCCGAAAGTAGGTGGTAACGCCGGTGAAAAGATCGAATTCTCCGACATCATTCTGGCTGATGCTAATGGCAATTTAAGTTTCAGCAATTCCGGCATGAAGGTTCAGGCGGAAATTGTGGACCATGTGCAGGGTGACAAAGTGATTGCTTACAAGCAAAAGCGCAGAAAAGGATTTCGTAAAAAGAAAGGTCATCGTACAGTCTACACGAAAATCAAAATCAACGACATCGCTTGATATTTTTAATACCAATTCTCAAATTCTAAAGTTCATAAATCATGGCACATAAAAAAGGTGAAGGCAGTGTAAAGAATGGCCGTGACTCAAACAGCAAACGTTTGGGTGTAAAAATTTTTGGAGGCCAGCCTGCTATTGCCGGAAACATTCTCGTTCGTCAACGCGGAACAGTTTACCACCCTGGTAAAAACGTTGGCGTTGGAAAAGATTACACTTTGTTTGCACTTTCTGATGGTGTAGTTGAATTTAAAAAAGGAAAGCAAAACAGAACTTTCGTTTCTGTAAATGATGTTGCTCCCGGTGAATAGTTTGGTTTAAAGGTTGTGTAAAAGTTTGGCGGTTTAAGAAATGTTTATATTTTTACTGCCGTTAAATTCTATTTTTTACTAACCATTAAATTCAAACAAAAATGGCAACAGCTAAAAAAGCAGCCGCTAAGAAAGCAGCTCCTAAAAAAGCAGCAGCAAAAAAAGCAGCTCCTAAGAAAGCAGCAGCAAAGAAAGCAGCTCCTAAAAAAGCAGCAACAAAAAAGGCAGCTAGCAAAAGCTCTTCAAAAGGGTCATCCAAGAGCGCAAAGAAGTAAGATCAACGCTTCTAAACTTATACAAGTCCCGTTTCCGCGGGACTTTTTTTTGACCCATACAACTGCAGTTATGACTAATTCTGAAATCGCAGATCAACTATCGCTCCTCTCCAAATTGATCGACATTCACGGCGAGAATGCAGAACAGGCAAAGGCGCTTGCTACCGCAGCATTCACGCTGGAAAAAATTCCGCAAACTGTTAGTAAACTTTCGGAAGAAAAACTGTTTGCATTAAGAAACATTGGTGAGAATGTCGGAAGAACAATTCTCGAAATCATTCAGACAGAAGAATCCGAACAACTAAAAAGGTTGTTAGAAGCAACTCCTGAAGGCGTTTTACAAATGCTAAACATAAAAGGTCTGGGACCCAAAAAAATAAATGTGCTTTGGAAACAGTTGAGGATTGACAACATTAAAGAATTACAAAAGGCATGTATAGAACACCGGCTGTCTGCGCTAAAGGGCTTTGGAGAAAAAACAGAACAAAAAATTCTCGATGCGATTCAGTTCAAAAAAGGCAATGATGGCAAATACTTATATGCTTCGATAGAAGATTTTACGAAAGACTTGCACCTAAAACTAAAGTCTAAGTTTCCGGACAACAGCTTTGAGATCACAGGTGAATTCAGAAGGCAACTTGAAGTGATCTCCATATTAGAATGGGTAACCACCGCACCAAAAGAAGAGCTGAAAAATTATTTGTTGAGAACAGAAACGGAAGTTCTTGAAGAATCCAATGATCAAATGACACTGCTGGCAAATGGGTCCGTCAAACTGAGGTTTCATCTTTCTAACGAAAAAAGTTTTGCAGAAAAGCTTTTCGAAACCAGCAGCAGCGACGAATTCCTGGCCGAATGGAGGAAAAAAATCTCTCCAACAACAGGACAAACCGAAGAGCAGATATTTCTTGCACAGTAGCTGAACTTCATTCCAGCATTTCTCCGGGAAAATACCAACTCAATCGATGCTGCAAAAAGGAATTCGTTTGATAATCTTATACAAGTAGACGACATCAAAGGCCTGATACATTCACATAGCAATTGGAGCGATGGTGTAAGCACGATCGAAAAGATGGCAGAAGCTTTGGTGGAACTCGGGTTCGAGTACATGGTTATCTCCGACCATTCCAAGGCCGCATTTTATGCGAATGGACTTTCGGAACAAAAAATTATTCAGCAACACAAGTACGTTGACGAATTAAACGCAAAGCTGCATCCGTTCAAAATTTTCAAAAGTATCGAATGCGACATTCTTTCCGACGGAAGTTTGGATTATGATAATGATGTGTTGTCAACCTTCGATCTCGTCATCACTTCCATTCACAGCAATTTGCAGATGAATGAGGAAAAAGCGATGATGCGTTTACTTGGTGCTATCAATAATCCTTTTACAACCATACTCGGTCACATGACCGGAAGAAAGTTGCTGCAACGAAACGGCTACCCTGTAGATCATAAAGCGATCATAGACGCATGTGCAGAAAACAATGTTGTGATTGAAATAAATGCTAACCCAAATCGGCTGGACATGGACTGGCGGTGGATTGATTACGCACTTGAGAAAAATGTGATGCTATCAATCGATCCGGATGCACACAGCATTTACGAATTTCAATATGTGAAGTACGGAGTGCTTGTGGCACAAAAAGGCGGGCTGACCGCTGGCAATAATTTGAGCAGCATGAGCTTGAAGGATTTTGAAGCTTTTTTGAACACGACGAAAAAAAAGAAAAAAATCAACTGATCACCGGCAGTTGCACATAAAACGTTGTGCCTACGCCTTCTTCTGTTTCGAACCAGATTTTGCCTCCAGCCTGCTCTGTAATGCTTTTGCACATGGCAAGTCCCAGCCCGGTGCCGGAAGTTTTCGTTGTAAAGTTGGGCGTAAATATTTTTGATCGCATGTCGGCACGGATGCCCGCACCATTGTCTTTCACCGAAATTAAAATTGAATCTTTCTTTCGCTGTTCCGAGATGGTAATGATGCAATTCTTTTTGCCTGAGCATGCATCAACGGCATTGGTCAGCAGATTGGTGAATAACCGGTTCATGTGTGTTTTGTCTGTTTTCATCACTACGCTGCCTTCCACACTGTTCCATACAATTTCCGCTTTTGGATTCGATTTGTACAATTCTATCAGCGATCCGATCGTGTGATGCAGATCCACCAACTCAATTTTCTTATTATCAATGTTTGCAAACTGTGAAAAGTCGGCAGCTATTTTTGACAGGTGATCTATTTGTTCGATCAACGTGTTTGCCACATTAGCCGTTAGCTCCTTCACGTTTTCGCTGTTATTATTAATTGATTTTTGCAAATACTGAATGCTCAATTTCATCGGAGTGAGCGGATTTTTTATCTCATGCGCCACCTGCCTTGCCATTTCCCGCCACGCACCTTCCCGTTCGCTTTTAGCCAACGCTTCAGCACTTTGCTCAAGCTGGTGCACCATTTTATTGTACTGTCGAACGAGTTCACCTATCTCGTCATTTTTTTCCCACACTATTTGCTCATTCGTTTTGCCGAGCGTAATCGCCTTCATCTTATCGCTGATGATGGAAAATGACGCGGTTATTTTATTAGTAATGAACAATGCAATGATGCCCGCAATTAAAAAAATAAATGCATTGAGATTGATAATGGTGACAAGGAAGTTTGAAATCTCCTGCTTCAGATCCAACTGCGATGAGAAGTAAGGAATATTCAGGTAAGCATACACCTTTCCCTTTTCGTCGCGTATGGCGTTATAAATGCTCAGGTAATTCAAAGTGCTCATCTTTTCTTCCTGCACTCTTTGTACTTCTCGCAAATTTTTCAAGTGGTAAAAAGCCAGCGGATGCATTTTGTTGCTCAGAATACCTTTCTTGTAAACATCTTCATCGGACGACACTTCGAGGTTGCCATCTAAATCATAAAGGTTTACATCCACATTGTGAATGTCGGCGATGTCATGCACAAGCGTAGTTAATGTAGCATTCACCGTAGAGTCGTAGAAACTTTCCTGATTGGTAGAAAGGCTGTCCTCTCCGGCTTTTTTCTGAATTTCTTTCACCGCAATAGCTGCTGTTCTGCTTAGCTTATCAATATTGTTTCGGTTGTAACGGGTAATAAAAAACGAAATAGTGGCAGCGCCAATAATGATAAAAGAAAGTAAGCTGATGAAAATTACGGTTCCATGAATTTGTGTTCTGATATTCAGATTAGTAAAAATGTGAATCGCTCGCCAATCTCTTGCGAAATCCACCAGAAATGAAAAGAGCTGCAGTATGGCTACCATGAATAAAAAAGCACAGAACAAATACGAAAACAAGGTGATGCTGGCAATCACCGAATCCTGTTTTTTTGCAACTACAATCACCTTTTTGTTACCCGCTCTATACCACAGTTCATCATAATCTGCGTTGGTTCTTTTTTCAAATTGCTCTTTTGGAATTTCACTTGGCGTAAGTGAAATGCGGAAAGGATATTTTGCTGACGATGTTATCAGCAGGTTATTTTCGTACACTGCGTACGAATAAAGCGGGGAATTTTCAACGTCGTTTTTGTTAGCACTCCGGAACAATTCCGGGTAAAGGGCTTCGGTTGATCCATACTGTTTCGGTGTGGAAATTATAAACAAAGTACCCACGTAGCGATCATCATCTCGAACGACGCGTCTCGTCATGTACGAGAAACGGTCAAACGACATTTCATGATAAAACAGGTTAGGAATACCCGTCGGTTTCGTTTGTGAATTATAAATCGTATTCAACTCTGCGTACGTCTGTGCTTCATCGTTATTAACTGGAGAGTTTGAGGAGTCGAACACAAAAATCTTTGTGTCGTATTTATTGCTATACCCTTTAAAGTTTTCTCCTATCAGGCTGTCCCGGAAATACCGGTTTTCCGGTCCATTGTAAAAACGAAAAAAATTGTTTTTTAGAAACCGGTTGTCTATATAAGCAAGTGCAATACTGAGTGTTCGTTCACTGGACGGATCGGTCAGTTGGTCCACCTTCGCGGCGATCGCCTGTTGTTTCCTGATTTCGCTTTCTTTATTTGCCTGAAGTATGAGTGCAGCAAGCGAAGCAGAAAAGATGAATATCCAGAAAAGAATTCCTGCAATTGTGATGCGCAATCTATTCACTAAAAACTGGTGCTGACTGAGAATGAGTGTGTACACAATCAACCATAAAAGGATTGGCAATTGAAAAAGTACAATCGAATGACCAGTTCTAACGGTGAGAAACAAAAGCCCAATTCCAGCAATAAAAAAATAAATGAAAATGTGATTTTTAAATGATCGAAATATAAAACCGTACAGCAACCTTGAGAAATAATAGTAGCTAAGCGAAATAATAGCTAAAATGATGAAGCCGTAAATTGTGTAAATACTCAATGAAAAAAAATCTGTGACGCTGAAAGAAATTTTAGAATCCGTAACCAAACTGTTGACAACACCGGCAAAAGAAAAGGTTGCAACAATTAAAAACAGAATAGCAAGAGCGCCTACTGCATACAATCTTTTCTTCGGAAAGTACGATGGCAGCTCGTTCACGTTCGGAATATTGTTCCAGCAAAAAATGATTATCCAGCATAACAACACTGAGTTGATCAACAAATCTCCCAAAGAAGGATTCAGCGTACCATGAGCATAGATGTCCGGGTGGAATAGCTGAAATTGCCGAAGAAGAAACAGATCAGGATAATAAAACAAAATAACGCGGAGAAATAAAAGACACGCAACCAAAAAACTGATGCCGATAATAAATCCATTTTTTCGAACGACGGACTCTGCCTGGAGTTGAAGGAAGAACAATAAAAGTAACAACGCTGCAAGCCGGAAAAAGGTGGTCAGCATGTCGCGGACAGGCGCTTGTGCGTGTGCAATTGGGTGTAGGTAAAAAAGCGTTTTGCCTTGCGCAGAATTTATTACATAATCCGTTTTCTCCAGGGATATTGATATTTGCTTTACGGCATCTTTGTCGTGCACAAATTCCGTCAACAGGTAATCCGTTTCCAAATAATATTTGTGAAGTACCGGAATCAGTACATAGGTCAGAATGTTGTTCGTCATTCCGGAAAGCCGCAGGGTTTTTTTCACCACTACATAATAACCGTTTGGCAAATGCTGAAAGTACGCACCGTCACTAAGGGAAAAGTCTGCCGGCGGAGGAACTATTTTTTGATTATTCCAAAAAAGCAGATCCGGTGTTTCTGAAATGGTTTCGGCAAAAAGAAAAAATCCGTATCGCTTCGCATACAACCTGTTGAAATCAGAAATCGATTCTGTATTAAGCACAAGTCTGCGCATCAAACTACTATCCTGCAATAGTTGCTCGGCGTCTTTTTGCTCTTTTGTAATATATCGTTGTAAAAGCTTTTGCTGATAACCTGTGGATGGCTTTACCTGCAGGTACGCATTTGTGAGCAACGACAAACCAATAAGCACTGCAGCAAAATATAACAGACTGCTTTTTCGCAGGTGAGCATATTGGTGGAACAGCTTCAATACTTGTGTCGTTTGATTTTATTCCAGATGGCATCCATTTCGTCCAGCGTCATGGACTGCAAATTCTTGCCCGAAGCCATTGCTTCCTGCTCCATCTGTGTAAACCGGCTAATGAACTTTTTATTGGTGACTTCCAGTGCATTTTCGGCGTCAACGTTCAAAAATCGTGCAAAGTTGACGAGTGAAAACATCAGGTCTCCAAACTCCTCTTCTATTTCTTTCTCGTCGTTTTTCGCGATTGCTTCATGCAATTCAGTTTCTTCTTCTTTTACCTTTTCCCACACCTGTTCCTTGTTCTCCCATTCAAAACCTACCTGCTTTGCTTTTTCCTGCAAACGCATGGCTTTGATCAATGCTGGCAGCGACTTGGGAACGCCTGCAATCACAGAAGTTTTTCCTTCCTTGATCTTCAGCTTTTCCCAATTGCGTTTTACATCGTCAGCATCATTCACTTCCACATTTCCGTAGATGTGCGGATGACGCGTTATCAGCTTTTCACAGATGCCATGTAACACATCTTCGATATTGAATTGTTCTTTTTCCTCTCCAATCTTTGCATAGAACACAACGTGGAGCAACAAGTCACCCAGTTCTTCTTTGATGCCTTTCCAGTTTTCATCTGTAATTGAATCTGCAAGTTCATAGGTTTCCTCAATCGTCATTTGACGCAACGATTGGATTGTCTGCTTTCTATCCCATGGACATTTTTCCCGCAGATCATTCATAATATTCACCAAACGCTCAAAAGCTTCAGAGGATTTGCTCATAATCAGAGTTGAAAAAATGCTAACAATAAGAATAAGAAAAACAGCAAAATCATTACTGCCAACCCAAGCATATTCAATATCAAAAACTTGACGAATGTTTTTCTCCAGCTCTGCTGGTAAAAATTTTTCATTTCGATGTACAGATAAACCGGCCACGCGAAATAAAGCAGAGTGACTACGACATCAAAGAATTTCCAATGGGTGAAATTGTAAACGGATTTAATGCCGAAGATTATCAGCAGCACAAGAAAACTTAGAATGTAGTGATACAATGTAAATATTGCATGATCGCTATAGTAAAAATTTTTGCGTCTTGCATAAAGTAATTTTAAGATCAATGCAAAAAAGGGAAGCGAAACAAATAACAAGTATGGCAATTTGTGAACAAAACTTTCCAGAAAACTTTGCCTGCCTTCTCCATCATCGCCGTATTTCTCGTTGGCTTTGATGCTTTGCCGAGCAAACACCCGTGACATCCATCCGTCTTTAGCACTATCCGGCAGCGATTTTTGAATCGAATCATATTGCTGCACAGATTTGTAGCTCTTGTCGCCTCTCTTAAACATTACGGCTTGTTGCGGCAGCTTCAACGTGTCGAAGCTTACTTCGCGGCTCGTATCTTTTAGAAGCGCAATGGTTCGCAGCAATGCTGTATCAGAAGGGTCATTCTTCAACTGAGCCTTGTAACTTTCCGCCAGCTCCATTCTGTCTCGGTTAGAAAGCATCCCTTTTTTTTGATCTCCGAACCGAAGTCCGTTGATGGAAAAAAACACCAGAAAAAAAACCGCGGAGGTAAACAAATACATGCGGATTGGATCAAGAAAACGCATCCGCTTTCCCTGCACATATTGCTTCGCAACAAATCCCGGCCGTGAAAAAAGGTAGCCCAGCGTAAGAAAAAATTTCCCGTCGAAATGAAAAATATCGAACAGAAAATGCTGCGCAAGCGACAAAAAATTCTGATGAGGAATAATGTTCTCCTGTCCGCAGTTGTGACAAAATCTTCCAAGTACTTCTGTTCCGCAGTTTAAGCAGTCTTTTTCCTTACGTTCTGGCTGATGCGACACGCAAATTTTTTCTTAAAAATAGCGACAAAAACAGCAGTTTCTCACTTATCAATAGGTAACAAGAACTCTGCACGTTATTTTTGAAAGACGATATCCCTGTTGCTGCAAAACAACAACAGAAACAGTATGAAAAATTTCCTTCTTGCCGCCTTACTCTTTACAGGTTTCACATCTTTCGGCCAGTATTATTACAAAGACATAATTGGCACGAAAGAGATTTCTGATTTGATAGCAACGTATCGCACCAATAAAGTGCGCTCGGTAATTGTAAACAGCTACGATGGCAGCAATGTGCGGGTTCAGGATTTTTCTATTCAACAACAATTTTCACCAACTACTTTGTCTTTAACCACGGTTTCGAAATCGGCCACAAGTGATCCTTCTGTATTAACTTCTTTTGTAGATGCTACGGGCAAATTGGTTCGCACCGTAGACAGCAGCAGTATTGTTGTAAGCAAATCAACTTATCAGTACGATGATGATGGCAAATTGATTTCGTTAACTGTAAGCTCAATAGATACGTCGAAAAAGTTTTTGGAATCAGAGCAACATATCTGGCAGTATAAAGGCAACCGGATAGATAAAATGCTTCGTGTGAAGAACAAAGTGGATACGGCTGTTGTTGAATTCAAATTTGACGACAACGGAAATATTGTTGAAGAAGTACCATTAAGAAAGGGAATCAAATCAGAGCCTGTTTATTATTACTACGATGAAAGCAACAGGCTTACTGACATTGTTCGGTTCAACAATAAAGCGAAAAGATTGTTACCGGAATATATGTTTGAATACTCGCCAGCAAACCAGGTTATTCAAAGAATTACAGTGCCGGCATCAGGATCGGATTACATAATCTGGCGTTCGCAATACGACCAACGAGGGCTAAAAACAAAAGAAGCCATCTATAACAAATACAAAGAGCTTACAGGTAAAATCGAGTATCAGTATTCATTTGGCAGCTAAGGATAAATTGCCACCCATAACTTCTGATTGTGGGTTTTATATCCACGATGCATTCTTTCCGAATTGAATTCAATAGCAATGTTTCCGTGACCATCAACAGCGATGAGCCCCATGTCGCCGTTTACATGTTTACATTTTTCGTGAATAAAAAACCTGCACGCCTCAGCCAGCGACATTTCTCTGTATTCCATTAGTGAAGAAATATGAAATGCACTCACGTGTTTCATATGCAACTCTCCGTCGCCGGTGGTTGATACCGCACATGTTTTGTTGTTTGCATAACATCCCACTCCAATCATCGAGCTATCACCAATGCGACCTTCGCTCTGGCATTCTGTACCACCTGTAGATGTTCCTGCCGCAATATTTCCCTTGATGTCCAAAGCAACCGCACCCACGGTGCCGTGCATGCGTTCGTCAATTTCTTCCAATGCGATTTGATGCGTTGACTTTTCTTTCGATTCATTCAGCTTTTTTACGAAAGCTTCGTACTGGTGTTCCGTGATAAAATACGAATCCGGCTCGAGAGGAATGTGGATCTTTTTTGCAAAATCAGTAGCGCCAATACTTCCGAGGTAAATATGTTTTGTCTTTTCCATCACAGCTTTTGCAAGCTCAATGGGATTACGTACGTTCTTTACAATCGCGACCGCACCTGAGCTGAGG
>JAEZJD010000239.1 GCA_023436425.1 Bacteroidota bacterium
AGCATAAACACATTCGATTTTGCTGCTTCTTTAAACTTTGTTTCAAAAATCCTGAGCTCTTCTTCTATTAAGTTAACGGGTAGCTTCATTCGTAAATCGAATCCTGTTCGTTGAAATTATGTTGCTCTACGTGGTACAAGAATTGCAGGTTTGCTGCAGGCAATTGTAAATGACATAGTAAAGCCGCCAAAAATAAATTTAAAAGTTTGGTAATTCTATGTCAATTTATATTTTTGCATTGATTAGGACATTGTTTTTAAATTTTAATCAATAGTTATGGCAAGCAAAAAGTACTTATTTTTCGCAGGTGTGTTGTGCCTGTTAACCATCTCTGGCTTCTCCCAAAACACGACACTGGTTGTTACTCCGCGCTATGATGTCGCCGATTCATCAGTGATCGCTGCTAAGAATTTACCTCAGTACACTGAGTTCATGAATGGAACATATAATTTCCCTGCTAAACCGCGCAGCATGACTGAATTGGGTTTGAAAGTGGGTGCTTTCAACATTTTCGGTGATGTTCCATCGTTGTTGTCATGGGGAGTTGGTGCTCACCTGAGAAAGGCTTTAGGTCATGTTGTTTCTCTTCGTTTGGAATACATGTACGGACAGGGCAAAGGATTGAATTGGAAACCTTCAAGCAACTATGTAAACAATACAGCATGGACGGCGCCTGGTGGCAGCACTGCCAATCGCTACACCGGTGTAGTATATTACAACTACAAAACAAGAGTGCAGGATCTTTCTCTAGAAGCGCTGTTTGCATTGAACAATATCAATTTCTATAAAGCGCAGAATAAAGTTAGCTATTACGCATTGTTGGGTATTGGTGGAATGATTTACGATGCGAATGTCAATGCGCTGAATGGTACGTCAAAGTACACTTTCACTGGTTTCCCTGTTGCGAATAGAGACAACAAAGGCGAAATTAAAGACAAGTTGAAAGGCATGCTTGATGATACTTACGAAACGCCTGCCGAAATCGATCCTACCCGCAAAGTATTGTTTGATCAAACTTTCCGTTTCGTAGGTCATGTGGGTGCCGGTATTGCGTTCCGCGTAAGTCCTAAATTCAACATCGCTCTTGAAGATCGCCTTTCAATGGCTAAAGACGATTTGATGGATGGAAGCCGTTGGGCTGAGCAAGTTGGTGGTCAACCTGTTCTTACTTCAGATTATGACGTTTACAACTTTGCATCTCTCGGATTCAATTTTAACCTGGGCAGAGGCGTAGAACCATTGTGGTGGGTTAATCCTCTTGAGTATGCATATCAGGAATTGCGTAAGCCTCGCCTGATGATTCTGCCAAAACCAACGTTGCCTGATGCAGATGGTGATGGTGTTACAGATCAGTTCGACCTTGAGCCAGCTACTCCTAAAGGTTGTCCTGTAGATACTCACGGTGTAAGTTTGGATACAGACGGTGATGGCGTTCCTGATTGCCGTGATAAAGAAAAGATCACTCCAACTTATTGCCAGCCAGTTGATGCTGATGGCGTAGGTAAGTGCCCATGTCCAGAAGGTTGTGCTACTGCCGCTCCGGTTGCTGATTGTGCAACGGCATTAGGTTCACTGCCAAGCATTATGTTCTCAGGTACATCATCTTCACTTTCCAGCAACGCGTCCAGTATGCTTGCCAGCGTTGCAGCACGCCTGAGAAACAATCCTAATTGCCGCTTGACAGTTGTTGGATATTGCGTATCTCCAAAGGCTGTTCAAACAAGAGGCGTACAAAGAGTAGATGCAGTTGTTAATTACCTCGTAGAAAAAGAGGGTATCAGCCGTGATCGTATCACTACTATGTACGGTCAGTCTGGTGGCGACTGCGGAACTGTAGATCTTCGCGGAGAATAATTTCGAAATCGTTATAACAAATAAATCCCCCGGTCACCCGGGGGATTTTACTTTATGTAAATCTTAACTGAGCAGCTAAAGCAGCTTTATCTTATTTCATGAATATTTGCTTTAACTGAGCTAACTTTGCCAGCCTTTTTTATGAAGTTTTCATTCGTATTTCTTTTTGTAGTGCTGCTTTTCAGCTGCCAATCAGTGAACAAGGTTTTGAAAAACCCTGACCCGCAATATAAACTCCGTATGGCTGAGCAGTACTATGCAAAAAAGGAATACGTACAGGCGCAGCAGATATTTGAAGACATAATGCCGTACTTCAGAGGCACTCCGGAATTTGAAAATATTTATTACAAGTACGCTTACAGTGCATTTTACCAGAAGGATTATCTGAATGCCGAAAACCTGTTCAAGAACTACCTCGAGATTTTCCCCAACGATCCAAAGGCTGAAGAAGTGGATTACATGAGAGCTTACACGTTCTATAAGCAGTCACCGAAAGCTCAGTTAGATCAGTCGAACACGCTAAAGGCAATTGGGCTGCTGCAAACTTTCATCAACACGCATCCGGGTTCAACGCGGAACAAAGAGGCGACAGAAATTATCGACCTTCTACGCCAAAAGCTCGAACTAAAAGATTATAAATCTGCACAACTGTATTTTGATTTGGGACAGTTCAGAGCTGCGGCTGTCGCGTTTAACACGGTTCTAAACACCTATCCTGAATCGGAAAAGGCCGATGAATATAAATTAATGGCTATCCGCTCTTTTTATAAATTTGCAGAGTTAAGCATCGAAGAGAAGAAAGCTGAGCGTTTTACGACAGTCATCGAAGAATGTCAGGAGTTTCTCGATAGATTTCCGGATAGTAGTCTGGCAAAAGAGGTACAGGATTTCATAAATAGATCTGAGGATAACTTAAAAATATACAACAATGAGTCTACTAAGGCGTCAACTTAGCACAACTTCAAATAACATCGAAACCCGCGATATAAATGAGCTGAAAAGCAAAACAGGAAATTTATACGAATCAATTTCGATCATAGGAAAGCGGGCGAACCAGATAAACATTTCCGTGAAGGAAGAACTGCACAACAAGCTTGAGGAGTTTGCCACGCACACAGATTCTCTTGAGGAGATCCATGAAAATAAAGAACAAATAGAGATATCAAGGGCGTACGAAAAGCTTCCCAATCCCGCTCTATTGGCGACACAGGAGTTTTTAGAAGACAAGGTTTATCATAGGAAGAATGAACAAGACTTGTTTGAATAATTGTTTCAACACATCATTCAAAGCGATCACCTGTTTGGGGATCGCTTTTTAGTTTTATACATTTACTCCGGCGAATTTTTTTCAGCATGAGGCAGACGGCACCAGTTAAACGAATAGGCATCTTCGGCTCTACAGGCTCTATCGGCACACAAGCCCTGGAAGTAATAGAAAAGAACAGCGACAAGTTTTCCGTTGAAGTCCTTACGTGCAACTCTAACGACGAACTGTTGGTGCAGCAGGCGCTGAAGTTCAACCCAAACATCGTTGTCGTTTGTAATGACGCGAAATACGACAAAGTAAAACAGGCTTTATCGCACACGGACATTAAGGTGTTTGCAGGTGAGCAATCGGTGGAAGAAGTGGCGTCGCTCGATGTGTATGACATGATGATCGCTGCCATTGTTGGTTACGCCGGACTAAAACCAACGTTAAATGCTATCGATGCAGGCAAAGCGATAGCCTTGGCTAACAAAGAAACACTTGTAGTTGCCGGTGATATTGTGATGCGAAAGGCTGTTGAAAAACGGGTTCCGATTATTCCTGTTGATTCGGAGCATTCGGCGATTTTTCAATGCCTGGTGGGAGAAGCAAAAAACCCGATTGAAAAGATAATACTCACTGCATCGGGTGGACCCTTCTTTGGACGAAAGCCCAACTACCTCGTCAACGTGAAAAGAGAACACGCTTTACAACATCCTAACTGGAACATGGGTGCGAAAATCAGCATTGATTCTGCAACGCTGATGAACAAAGGGTTGGAGATGATAGAAGCGAAGTGGTTGTTCAATCTGAGTGCAGGTCAGATCGAGGTTTTAATTCATCAGCAAAGTATAATTCATTCGATGGTGCAGTTTGAAGATGGAAGTATTAAAGCGCAGCTTGGACTTCCGGATATGAAACTGCCGATTCAGTATGCATTAGGTTTTCCTCAGCGAATAGCTAACGACTTTCCGCGCTGCAACTTCACTAAGTTAAAGCAACTCACTTTCGAAGAGCCCGATATTCGCACTTTTCGAAATCTTGCTTTGGCAATAGAAGCCTTGCAGAAAGGCGGCAATCTTCCCTGCGTGTTAAATGCAGCAAATGAAATTGCCGTCTACGCATTCTTGCGCAACAGAATTGGCTTTCTTGAAATGACAGATGTGATCGAGCAAACAATGGAAAAGATCACTTTTATAGAAGATCCGACGCTCGAAGACTATTTTGAAAGCGACGGTGAGGCTCGCCAATTTGCAGCAGATATAATCAAACTATAACTCTGCTTTTTATAACGAACATTATACATTTCCTATGCTATATTGCACCGCTCTAACCGAAAACCTCGTTCGGGAGCTGAAATAATATGGTGGTCTTAGCAATTAACTGGTCTTCTTTTCTGGCGAATGTTGGTCAATTTATTCTGGCATTTTCTATTCTGGTCGTACTCCACGAATTTGGTCATTTCATAACGGCAAGATGGTTTGGCTGCCGCGTGGATAAATTTTATCTCTTCTTCAACCCGTGGTTTTCATTATGGAAGAAAAAAGTAGGTGAAACCGAATACGGCCTTGGCTGGGTGCCGCTTGGCGGCTACGTGAAAATAGCAGGAATGATTGATGAAAGCATGGACAAAGAGCAAATGAAACAACCTGCACAACCATACGAGTTCCGAAGCAAACCTGCATGGCAGCGGCTCATTATCATGGTGGCGGGAGTTATCATGAATTTCATTCTTGCTCTCGTTCTTTTTGCATTCATCCTTTTTACTTGGGGTGAAGAAAGACTGCCGGTGAAGAATTTAAAATACGGACTAAGTACCGACTCACTTGCAACTGTTGTTGGGTTGAAGGATGGCGATGTGATCACCGCTGTAAACAATAAGCCACTTGTTTACCTGGATAATCTTCCAAAAGACCTAATGCTTAGCGACAAGGTCGAAATCCAGGTGAATAGAAACGGAAGAGACACATTGGTTGGCTTTCCCCAAGGTTTCATAAGACAACTAACAAAAAACCAGTTAAGAGGTTTTGTTGCGCCAAGAATACCAGTAATTGTTGACAGCCTGATTGACGGGAGTGAGTTTTCCAATAAAGAGTTGAAAAAAGGAGATCAAATCGTTGGTATCAATAATGAACCGGTGCAGTTCTACGACGAATTTGATAGCCTGAAACGGAAATATAAGAACCAGGATGTGGCCTTGCAAGTTATCAGGCAGGGGCAACCTGCTACTGCGCATGTAAAATTGAACGATCAGGCAAGCATAGGCTTTTATCCAAAAGATCCGTACGAGACTTTGGGTGCAGAGAAGAAAACATACACGTTTTTTGAAGCCATTCCCGCGGGAATAGACTACGGGTTCGACAGATTGGGTGAATATGTGAAAGGCATCCGGTTGCTGTTCACATCGAAAGAGCACAAGGTTTCCGATAACCTTGGAAGTGTAATCAGCATTGGAAAAACCTTTGGCGGTAGCTGGGACTGGAAGCGCTTTTGGACAATGACTGCGCTGTTTTCGATCATACTTGCATTCATGAATATTCTTCCTATTCCGGCGCTGGATGGTGGGCATGCTTTGTTTACTATTTATGAGATCATCACGGGACGGAAGCCAAGTGATAAGTTCATGGAGTATGCACAAATGGTGGGAATGATTCTTTTACTTGGTTTGATGTTATACGCGTTTGGATTGGATATTTGGCGCCTGTTCAAATAGCAGCCGCACCACCCCAGCCCTCTCCTGAAGTGCAGGCAGTTGTTCCTGACATTCTTTTCTTGCATTTCTCTCCGTTTTTTTAAGGGGCTTTTGGCGCATTCCTCTAACGGAGTTTTGTACATTTACAGGCTGTTTTCGAGTTGCTGAATAATGTTACCAAGCGTACAAGAGTGCGACGCAACGGACGATGATACGAGCAGTGCAGATGGGTCTCAAAAAGCTTTTGTATATCTGCTGGAGTAACAACTACAAACTACAAACTCAAAACTCACATGGGGGTGTTTGGTTTTGACAGCATAGGTCTTTGAAAGTGTAAGCATGTCGAGCGTTGGATAATTAGCTCGTAAATCTGAATATTCAAAACAATAAATGGCAATACTCAGTATGCCATGGCTGCCTAATTAGATTAGAGCATCCATTTTGGCCGAGAAAACAGGTTTGTCTGTACCTCGTTTCTCCGCCTAAATCAAAAAGAAACAGGCTGCTGCAACCGAAGGCTGTGACGGTTGCTTAAGAATATTCAGCTAAGGAAGCTGTTGGTTTGTTCCGTTCCTGCAGTTTCCCGACAATGAATTCGGAAATAAACATGTAGAAAGCTTTTGGAGAGTATGTTTGGACACCGGTTCGACTCCGGTCACCTCCACAACACTAACCCGCTTCGGCGGGTTTTTTATTTATGGGCAGTTCGATCACCGTTCATTTTTCCTGAATCTGGTTTGCACGGCTGCAATTTGTTGCGGAGTTATTGCAGATGTTTTTTTCAGCACTTCAATAAAATATTCTACTTCGTCCTGCGAGGCGGGACATCCGACGTTCTCGCCCGTTTTTCGTTGCGAGTCAGCAATCAATGCTCCCGTTTTGTCGAACACCAACCAGTACGGTATGCCCAGGTCCTGACCTGCATACCTTGTAAGTAGTTCAAGTGCGCCTGGGGTTTCTTCGCTCTTTCTTTTTTCAGATTCGTACACAACGAGATGTTTTACGACAAAGTTTTTGTCAAAATAAGGTTTGACTGTTTTATCGTTCATTGCACTATCCATTCTGTGGCACCAGCCACACCATGATGCGTGAAAAATGACAAAGATGTTCTTGTTTTCTTTTTGCGCCTTAATCAAGGCGCCGTGTAAAATTTGATCAGTTGTTTTTTGTGCGGCAAAAGTTGCAGCAGTTTTATATTTCGGTGGAACAGTCTTTTTTGATTTTTGACCGGCGGCGGCGAAGGTTATAAAAACAGAAAAACAAATCAGAAGCAGACGCATTGGAATATTTTTAGGTAAGATACTGCAAGTCCCGGAACTTATCTGGCACCGAACGTTTGCGTCCAGTAATTGCCTGCACGTGCTACAGCCATTTCTTTGAAATCTTTGTTCATAATGTTTTTGCAGTGACCTGTACTTTTGATCCAACCATCAATGACTGCTTGCTCGGAAGGATAATTAAATGCAATGTTCTCGCCGAAAGCACGCCAATTATAGCCTGCTTGCCTAATGCGGGTGCCACCGTCTGTTCCGTCCGGCGCTGTGTGACTAAAAAACTTTTTGCTCAGCATATCCCGACTGTGTTTTTGTGCCGCTTGCTCCAGTTTGTCGTTCCAAACCAGAGGAGCAGTGGCGGGATAGTAAGTGTCACCACACTGGCAGCCATTTTGCCGCACCTTATTTACCATCTGCAGCAAAATGGTTTTGTTTACAGCACTGCCGGCTACTGTCGGCAATGGATCGCCCGGACCCGGGTGACTAATTGTGATTAGCGAAAAAAGGAGTGGCAGAAGCATACTCTAAAGTTCGATGTAACAACTGCATTGACGAAAATTTTATTGTTTGCGAATGGTTAAAAGGCAAGAAAAAACCACCCGAAGGTGGTTTTAATTTTACAACCGTTTTCTTGGAGTCTGCTCTGCTTCCCGGTTCATCTCCACGATGTCCACCGAATTACTCGACTTTCCGAGCAGGTGTTCGCTGAAGTAATCAGCCATTCGCCAGAAGAAGTATTCGTCCATATCGGCATAAGCATGTCTTTGTCCGGGCAAGAGCACCAGGTCAAACCGTTTGTTGGCTTTGATTAAGGCATTGGCCATTCGTATGGTATTAGCCGGATGCACATTGTTGTCAATGTCGCCCGTGGAAAGCATTAAATGACCTTTCAGATTTTTCGCCAGCTCAGGATTTTTTTCAATGCTGTAAACAAAAGACGTGTCACCTTTCTCGCTGATGATCTCTCTTACGCCATGATGTTTTTCGCTCCACCACCTGTTGTACACGCTATTGTCGTGATTACCGGAACCTGATACTGCTACTTTAAAAAAATCGGGATACTGAAGCATGGCAGCTGTGCTAAGGAAACCACCGCCTGAGTGACCTGTTATCCCAACTTTATCAATATCAATGAAAGAATACCGGTTTGCCAGTTGTTCTGCAGCAGCTTTTTTATCCGCGAGTGCATAATCCCGCAGATTACCATATCCGTAATTGTGGTACCATTTGCTAAGGCTGGGATGGCCACCGCGGTTACCGACAGTAACAACGATAAATCCCATTTGTGCAAGCCTGTCGGTTCTGTTCATACTGGTAGAAAAAGATTTGTTAACTGCTTCGGTTTGTGGTCCGGGATAAACATATTCGATGAGCGGGTATTTCTTTGTTGAATCGAAATCAAACGGTTTGTACATGACGCCATACAAATCTGTGATGCCATCATCTGCTTTCACTTTGAAAACCTGGGGAAACTTATAACCGGCAGCAAACAAAGAGGAGAGATCTGCCGTTTCCAAATCCATTAACTTTCTTCCTTCACTATTGTAAAGAGCAGTACGCGGAGCAGCATTAACTCTTGAATAATTGCTTACAAAAAAAGTTTCGTTGTCGTTGATGCTTACTGATGTATTGTAGTCGCCACCGTTGAGCAACTTGAGTCCGGATCCGTCAAAATTTACGCGGTACAGATGCAGGTAATACGGGTCTTCATTCGGTTCACGACCATTTGCTGTAAAGTACAATATCCTCTTTTTCTCGTCCACACCTACAATATTTTCCGTGTGCCATGGTCCGGAGGTGATCTGATTTTTCAACTTGCCATTGCCGTCGTACAAATAAAAATGTCCCCAGCCATCTCTTTCACTCCACTGAATTATTTCGCTGCCACCATTGATTAACGCGGGTCTTTTAGTTTCCACGTATGTATTTAGTTCTTCTCTTATCAGTGGCTTTACGGTTCCTGAATTAATATCAACAGACGCCAGATCGATTCTCTTCAAGTCTCTGCTGTCCCTTTCGAAGTAGAACTTGTCATTAGTCCCCAGCCAAAGCAACGGTCGGTAATCATCGTCTCTCGAACTTGCAAGCTGCGGCGCTGACCAAATACTGATGTTCTGATCCTTGAACTGTTTGATGTCGAGCTCTTTGAAATTTTTGTTGTTCATGTCAAACAACAATACGTACTGAATAGGGGCGTGGTTTTGTACGGGCATCCAGTATTTGTAGGTTTCA
>JAEZJD010000037.1 GCA_023436425.1 Bacteroidota bacterium
CTTTATGGGCAAAATCATGAAGCGTGTAGTGCAGCTGGATATTTTTTTATCGCAGAAGGGGCCGACCGGCGGATTTAAGCTAAATACCACGACGCTGAAGCGGCCTCTCATCGATGTCTATATGGTAACCGATCATCTTGAGGATCTGCATCGGTGTGTGCTCAGCAAGCAGCCATGCAGTTCAGAAAATCCTTGCGGACTGCACGATTTGATTTTACCGTCGAAAACTCCGCTTTTCAAAATTCTCTACGACACCACAGTCGGCGAGTTGTTGGTGAAGACCGACAATTTTAAGTTGCCCGAAGCACTAATGGCTTAATACACCTCGCTCCGGTTTTCCACATACGTCAATTCGTCTTTAGGAAATAAAACAGGAGAAACATATAAGTTTGCACGTTGTTCTCTATGTTCACACTTTCAGCGAGACAGGCAAACATATATGCGATAATCATTTTTGTGCTGACGGTAATAATGAGTATTTATCTTCCGCAGCATTCCATCACCTATGCGGGATTTTTCCTGGTGATTATCCTTTCCATCTTTGTAAAAGGCAACTCGCCCACGTATATAGCTGTTGGCACGTCCGTTTTGTTCATCACGGCGTTTTTAATCTTTCATCCCGACATACCACTGACAGGTATTAATATTTCCAAGCATTTTTTTGCCCTTATCGTCATCGTTTTCATTGGTATGTTGGTGCTTCACGTAAAGCAGCTGTACGCTATGATGGAAAGGGACAAGTCGCACATGACGTCTCTTTTTGAAAACGCAACCGAGGGCATTATTTTAGCCGACAGCCGTGCCAACATCGTTCTTGCCAACCCTTCTGCGTGTAAAATGTTTGAATATCAGCCCGAAGAACTCATCGGCAAAAAGGTGGAAATATTGCTTCCGCCAAAACACCGGGAGCGGCACGTACCGCTTCGCGATGGCTTTTATCGTCATCCATCGAACCGCGAGATGGGTGCCGGTCGCGATCTTTTTGCACTAAAAAAAGATGGTACTGAATTCCCGGTGGAGGTTAGTTTAAGTTCTTACTTCCAAAATGAAAAGCAGTTCGTCATTTCCTTTATTGTCGACATTACTCAGAGAAAAAGAATTGAAGAAGATATGCTGGCGCAACAGCGTGAATTGGAAACAGTGAGCAACCATGTGCGCAAGCTGAATGCAGAATTGGAAGCAAAGGTGGAGGAACGGACAACAATTCTGAAAGAAGCTTTGCAGCGGCTGGAGCAATCACAGGCTGAGTTGAACGAAGCGCTTGACAAGGAAAGGCAGCTAAATGAAATAAAAAGCAGGTTCGTTTCGATGGCGTCGCACGAATTCAGAACGCCTCTTAGTTCTGTCCTTTCTTCTGCGTCGCTGCTGGCAAAATATACCACAACCGAACAGCAGTCGAACCGCGACAGGCATATAAACCGGATAAAAGAGTCAGTAAAGCACCTGAACGATCTGCTGGAAGACTTTCTGTCCCTCGGTCGTCTTGATGAAGGAAAGATAGGTGCCAAATTCACTACGTTTAACTTGCCGGATACTATTCACGATACAATTGATGAAGTGCGTGGGCTGGTGAAGGAAGGGCAGGAGATACAATTTCATCACGAAGGAGAAACTGTGGTGCACAGCGATCCTAAACTGCTGAAGAATATTTTAATTAATCTCATAAGCAATGCTTTGAAATTTTCGGAGCCCAATACGCCTGTGCAGGTGCAAAGTGAAGTGGTGCAGGGCATTGCTACCATTTCTATCAGGGACAGAGGCATTGGCATTTCGGACGAGGATCAGCAACACCTCTTTAGCTCTTTTTTCCGGGGCAAAAATGCTTTGAACATTCAGGGCACAGGCCTCGGGTTGCATATAGTAAGGCGCTATAGTGATCTGATAGGCGGTAATATTCATTTAAAAAGTAAATTAGGACACGGCACAACAGTAACTTTGGCAATTCCCGTAAACGAATACGAACATGAGCAAAACAGTACTAGTTATTGACGATAATACCAGCTTAAGAGAAAACACTGCAGAGATTTTGGATCTCGCAGGCTACCGGACGATGACCGCTGAAAACGGCAAAAAAGGCGTGGAGCTCGCCACTCGCGAAAAGCCTGATGTAATTGTCTGCGATATAATGATGCCGGAACTCGACGGCTACGGAGTGTTGCATTTACTGCGGAAAAATCCGGATACTCAGTTTATACCTTTCATTTTCCTTACGGCAAAAACGGAAAGAAGTGATTTTAGAAAAGGAATGGAAATGGGTGCAGACGACTACGTAACCAAGCCGTTCGAAGACATTGAACTGCTCAACGCAATAGAGGTACGGCTAAAGAAAGCAGAGGTGCTGCAGACGAATTATAACGCTACGCCTCAGGGGCTTGCGCAATTTGTTAAGGACGTAAAGGAGGCAGGACTTTTACAACAGCTTTCGGAACAGTATGCCGTTGAACATTTTAATAAAAAACAAACCCTCTACACAGAAGGTAAGCGTCCCCGGTTTTTGTACTATCTCGTAAGTGGAAAAGTAAAAGCGTACAAAACACATGAAGACGGTAAAGAGTACATCACTGACCTTTTCAGCAAAGGCGACTTCATAGGTTACAAGGCGTTAATCGAGGACAAAAATTATGATGACAGCGCCACTATTCTCGAAGATGCGGAGATCATGCAAATTCCCAAGGAAGAGTTTCTGCAGATGATCTATAGCGACATCAATATTGCCGCTAAGTTTATCCGCATTGTTACGCAAAACGTAAAAGAGAAAGAAGACCGCTTACTGAATCTTGCCTACAGTTCGCTTCGAAAAAGAGTGGCAAAAGCGCTTGTGGACATTCATGAAAAATTCAATAATTCCGGCCAAAATAGTGTCATCGAATTTTCACGTGACGATATAGCTCAATATGTGGGAACAGCTACTGAGTCACTTATTCGCACACTCAGCGACTTCAAAAGCGAGAAGTTAATTGATATCAAAAGTGGCAAGATTTCCATCATCAATTTAGATAAACTTAAGAACCTTCTGTTCTAGACGTTTCTCGCTGATTTCAATCGTGACCAACCTCTTATTTTTAGCTAACGAAGGTCATATTCTTCGGCTGTCGGGGATTCTAAATTTGTTTACTTATGAACCCGGACGTAGTGAATCCTCTTTTGATACGCAAGTATAACAAGCCTTTGCCGAGGTATACGAGCTATCCTACGGTGCCGTATTGGAACGATCAAATCGACGCGGAGGTTTGGAAAAAGAAATTCAGCGACAGGTTTGCAGAAGAAAACCATGTGAATGGCATTAGCCTGTACATTCACCTTCCGTTCTGCGAGTCGCTTTGTACATATTGCGGCTGTAATAAAAGAATTACAACTAATCACAACGTTGAAGATGAATACCTGCAGGCGGTAGAAAAAGAATGGAATCTGTATCGCAAATTGATGCGGCAAATTCCGTTGATCCGGGAAATTCATTTAGGTGGCGGCACGCCCACGTTTTTCTCTCCGCAAAATTTAAAACGGCTGCTTACTACCATTTTAAAAACCAGCATCATTCATCCAAAGCATGAGTTTAGTATTGAAGGGCATCCAAACAATACTACACTGGAACATCTGGTTACGTTGAGGAGTTTAGGATTTAAAAGAATAAGCTATGGAGTGCAGGATAACGATCCTGAAGTGCAGAGAGTAATCAACCGCATTCAGCCTTTGGAAAATGTGAGAACGGCTACAGAAAATGCAAGGCAGGTTGGCTTTGCATCTATCAATTACGATTTGATTTATGGGCTTCCTTTACAAACCCTGGAAAGCATCACAAAAACAATCAAAGAAGTAATTGAGTTGAAACCCGATCGCATTGCTTTCTATAGCTATGCGCATGTTCCCTGGACCAGCAAAGGGCAGCGTTTGTTCGATG
Organism: Bacteroidota bacterium; assembly: GCA_023436425.1. GTDB lineage: Bacteria > Bacteroidota > Bacteroidia > Chitinophagales > Chitinophagaceae > Flavisolibacter. Next base: position 3,899 of record JAEZJD010000037.1, read on the forward strand.
AAAAAGACCTTCCTACTGCAGAAGAAAAAATTTTGCTGTACCTGAAAGGAAAAGAACTTTTAACCGAAGCGGGTTACCTCGACATCGGAATGGATCATTTCGCATTGCCGCACGACGATCTTTACAAAGCACGACAGGATGGTAAGCTGCATCGCAATTTCATGGGCTACACCGTTCAGAATTCAGGCATGTTGCTTGGTTTGGGCGTATCAGCAATAAGCGATACCGGAAACGCTTTTGCGCAAAATGAAAAAGCGCTTCAGGATTATTACACTGCAATCAAAGCAGCTTGTTTGCCTACACAACGTGGCTACATGCTAAGTGAAGAAGATATTGAGTTCAAGAAATATATACTTGATATCGCCTGCCGTTCGGAAACGGTTTTTGATCCCAAGCATCTCCCGTTATTAAAACAATACACATTTCCGCTGTTGAACGATTTTGCCGACGATGGACTTGTTACGTGGAATGAAAAAGGTGCAAAACTCACTGCTCAGGGGCACTACTTTATTCGGGTGGTGTGCAGCGCATTCGACCTCCACTTGCAGCGCAATGGTCAAAAGGAAAAGCCCGTTTTTAGCAAAGCGATATAAAGCTTACACCGAAAAATGCGGCAGCTAACTATATCTTTTTCATTGAAGACTCCCGAATAATCAGATTTGTCTCGAGCAGTTTTGTTTCGAACTCAGTTACCGGTCTTTTGCTTTCAATCATCTGCACCAAAAGTTCAATTGCATTTTGACCGATTTCGAATGCGGGCTGGCGCACAACAGTGAGCGTTGGGGCAAACAAGTCGCCAACCTTGGTATTGGTAAATCCGGTAAAGCCCACGTCAGCTTTTTTCTGTTTCATCCGTTTTAGCATGCCGAAACATACGATTGTAAGCCGGTCGCCTGCCGCAAAAATGGCATCAGGTTTAGTTTTGCCCCTGAACAAATCGTTAATCGCATCTTCCACCTCCTGCGCAATCATTCCGCCGTGGTTGCAATATTTTACCAGGCTTTCGTTGAACGGAATATTATGCTTATCCAGCGCATCTCGATACCCTGCAAGTCTTTCTTTGGTGATAGATAAATATGGTGAGCTGGTGATGTGTGCTATTTTTTTATAGCCCTGGTAAATAAGATGTTCCGTAGCATGAAAAGCGCCAAGATGATTGTTTGCAACTACTTTATGCGTTTCAATTTCATCGGTAATGCGGTCGAAGAAAACAATAGGCAATCCTTTCTCGTGCAGCTCTTTCAAATATGAAATATCAACTGATTCGCTGGAGAGTGAAATGAGCAGTCCGTCGACGCCTCGCGATGCAAGGTGCTCCACATTTACTTTTTCGCGATCATGCGATTCGTGGCTCTGCGCAATGATAACGTGATAGCCACAGTTGTAGGCAATTGATTCAATTCCCGCAATAGCTTCAGAAAAGAAATTGTTAGCTATTTCACTTACTACTACGCCAATGGAACGGCTGCGGCGCTCCTTCAAACTGAGTGCAATGGGATTGGGACGGTAGTTTATTTTTTCAGCGTACTCAAGCACCTGTTTCTTTGTTTCTGTGCTTATCTCATAGCTGCCGCGTAGCGCCCTGGAAACAGTGGAAGTGGATAGATTCAGTGCCCTTGCAATATCCTTTATGGTTGCGCTTTCGAATTTCATCCTTGCAGATTGCTTAAAAGTATGATTTTTTGCAGGGATGCATTTGCTGCAAACGTTTCCGATAACGATTGCGTAAATAAATGGCTTAAATGCTCATGTCAGCAGCAAATATCTAAGTAGAATTGTCTTACGAAGCGAAGACGACTTCCTTCTTTCACCACTTTCGTATTTACATACAAACGCTTCTATATGAAAATGAAATTCTCATTTTTACTCCTTCTGATTTTTAGTTGTGTCATTGCATGGAGCCAGGAGCGACAAGTATCCGGGCAAGTTGTTGCTGATAGTTCCAGGCTTCCCTTAAGTGGAGTGACGGTCTCCATCAAAGGCAGCACAAGAGGCACTACAACCAACAATCAAGGTCGGTATTCTATCTCAATCCCGAATGGCAATGTCACCCTGGTATTCAGTTCCGTAGGGTACAACGCTCAGGAGGTAAACGTAGGCAACAGATCAACAGTGGATGTAACGATGAACAGTTCCTCGGGAGCAATGGACGTGGTGGTAATTGGTTACCAGGCAGTGAGAAGAAGAGATGTTTTAGCATCGGTTTCTTCAATAGGCGCAAAAGATCTGAAAGACGTTCCAATTAACAATGTGGCAGAAGCATTAAATGGACGTTTGGCAGGTGTAACAGCCATGAGTTCAGAAGGCTCTCCCGATGCAACAGTACGTGTTCGCATTCGCGGCGGTATGTCTATTACCGGCAGCAACGATCCATTGTATATAATTGATGGAGTGCAGGTGGAAAGCGGACTATCGTCTATTTCGCCACAGGACATTCAAACGATTGATGTGCTAAAAGATGCTGCCGCAACGGCTATTTATGGCGCCAGAGGTGCAAATGGTGTAATCATCATAACTACAAAATCAGGCAGGCCCGGAAGAACCGTTGTAAATTATAATGGAATGGTGGGAGTGAGGCAGATTGCAAAAGAATTAGATGTGCTCGATCCATACGACTTCGTAGTTTATCAGGCAGAGAGATCGAGGCTTCAGGGAAGCACAGATAGCACCGGCTTCTTAAGTGCATATGGAACAACCTGGGATACATTGAACGTGTACAAGAATTTTGAGGCTGTAGACTGGCAAAAGGAAGTGTTTGGAAGAACAGGTATTACCACCACTCATAACGTGAATGCATCGGGTGGTAACAATAAAGTGACCTTCAATTTCGGTTACACATTCAACAATGACAAAGCTATTGTTCTAAACTCGAGCTACAAAAGGCACTTGTTTAACTTGAAAGGCGATTACAAGATCACAAAAAATCTGCGGGCAGGCATCAGCGGCCGCTACTCAAACCTCAATGTTTTTGGTGCGGGTGTTTCCGCTGACAATGGTTCTTCTTCCCTGAGCAGATTGCGTAATGCTGTTAAGTATCGTCCATACATCTCTACTTCACAGGATATTGAAGATTATGTGGATCCTTCAGTGTCAACCGGCATAGGCAATGGGCTGAACCTGGTAAACCCAATACAGCTCGCCAATGCGGAGTTTAGAAGAAAAACAACAAACGGTTATAACCTAACGGGAAATGCACAGTACACATTCTTCAAAAACCTCACGTTCAAAACAACCGTTGGCTATGATTGGAGCGACCGGATCGACCGCCAGTTCTTCGATACGCTTTCGCCACAATCAAAATCGAACAACACAAGACCTTTCGTAACGTTGGACACAGCCAATCTTACGACGCTTACAAACTCAAACGTCCTAACCTATTCGCTTAGGAGAACGAATCACAACTTCGACTTTTTACTTGGTGAGGAAACTTATGATTTGAAAAGTGAGTCTCATTCCACCCAAATCAGGAACTATCCGTTCGACGTAGACTACACTTACGCTTTCCTTCATCAGGATTCAGGCGCTGTTGTCACCGGCTTTCCACGGTTCGGGAAAAGCCGTTATACGCAGTTGTCGTTTTTTGGTCGTGTTGGATACAATTACAAAGACAAATACCTTTTGTCCGCAAACTTGCGCAGAGATGGTTCTTCCAAATTTGCTCCGGACCAAAGATGGGGAATGTTCCCCGCCGGTTCCGTTGCATGGAGAATTAAGAAGGAGGAATTCTTGCAGAATGTTGACTTCATAAACGAATTGAAACTGCGATTTGGGTACGGCACAATGGGGAACAATCGGATCGGCGACTACCTATATCTGAATACGTTCGCGGCAAGCGGAAGCCGATATTATGGATTAAACGGTCAACCGGTAATTGCTTACGTGCCAACCTATCTACCAAATGAAGCCTTGCGGTGGGAGTCTACGGTTAATCGAAACTGGGGTTTGGATATGACACTGTTCAAGAACAGACTCGATATGAGCGTTGACTACTACGTAAACAGCTCAAAAGACCTGCTGTTAAACGTGAACATTGATCCTACCTACGGATTTGCAACACAGCAACAGAATGTTGGACAGACTGAAAACCGCGGAATCGAGCTGCAATTGAACGGAACACTTATGCGCAATCCAAGCGGATTTAACTGGAGTGCAAACTTTAATATTTCCCATAACAAAAACAAAGTTGTTGCACTTGGACCAGGGCAAACAGAAACGCTTGTCGGTCCTGTTTATAATATTGCCGCCAACCCTGCAGATTATATTTTGCGAGTTGGTGAGCCACTTGGTACCATGTGGGGATTAGTGACAGATGGTTTTTACACCGTAAATGATTTTGATTACGACCCCGCTACCATGCAGTACACTTTAAAGGCTGGAGTAGTTGACAATACGCCGATCATTGGTGCACCGGTAAGACCCGGTTCTATTAAATTCAAAGATATTAGCGGACCCAACGGAACACCTGACGGCAAAGTTGATTTGAACAGCGACAGAACCATCATCGGTAATCCCAATCCGAAGCTTACTGGTGGGTTGAACCAACAGTTTACCTACAAGAATTGGGATGCGAGCTTGTTCGTCAATTTTATGTATGATTTTGATGTTTACAATGCTAACAGACTTGAGTTCACCAATGCTTATTCCACAAACTCGAATTTACTTGGGTTGATGAAAGACCGTTGGAGGAATATTGACCCCGCTACCGGAGAATCGCTGATATGGGTAAACAGCGGAAAAGTTTATGGTGTGGCGCCCGACAGGATTGCAGCAGTAAACGCCAATGCGAATATTTGGCAGCCTCTGATCAGCACGGGAGCTTTCACGCCGCATTCGTGGGCAGTTGAAGACGGCTCATTCCTGCGCTTCAACAACTTTACACTGGGCTACACTCTTCCAATTAAAAGTGTTTCTTCAATGCATATGAGCAAATTGCGCTTCTACTTTACTGCAAACAACTTTGCCGTTATCACGAATTACAGCGGCTACGATCCGGAAGTGAGCGTACGAACAGATCCTAGAACGCCCAACCTCGATTATTCAGCTTATCCAAGAAGCCGCAGCTTTATTTTCGGGGTGAACGCAACTTTCTAATTAAAAACGAACTTGTTAATATGAAATCGAAATACTTAAGTAAAATACTCCTGTTCGCAACAGTTCTTGGAGTATTAGTACTGGGAGGTTGTAAAAAATACTTAGATCAACAGCCCATAACAGCTGTAGGACCTGATCAGGTATTCAAAGACGTTCCGACCACACTTCAGGCATTGGCAGGCGTGTACGGCAGATTAGCCGGGGATGCCGCTTATGGACTGAGACTATCATTGTATTACCCGGTGGATGATGATAATCTGATGGGGCCAAGTGGTAACCAGGATGACAGACGGGCTATGGCGCACCTATCTCTTACTTCGTTGAATGCAGAATTATCCGGTCCATTTAACCAGCTTTTCGAGGGGATAATGCTCGCAAACATTTGCATAGACAACATTCCAAAGATGGCAATGTACACAAGCGGTACAGACCAGCAGAAGGCGCAATTGAAAAGAATGTATGGTGAAGCCTTGACGCTGAGAGCACAATTTTATTATGAGGCATTGCGCAATTGGGGCGATTTGCCTGCTCACTTCAAGCCATCCTACATTGAGGCAGTTGAGAATCCGTTTCCTGCGCGAGGTGATCGCGATCAGATATATGACCGTATTCTTAACGATCTAAAAGAAGCAGCTACACTAATCCCCTGGCGTACCGAAGTTGGTTCCATCGGCGATCCCGTTGATGAAAGAATAACAAAAGGCGCAGTAAAGGCTTTGCGTGCGAGAATTGCCTTAGCTCGCGGTGGCTATTCGTTGCGGCAGGATGGTTCGATGCAGCGTCCTTCGAACTATCTCGACTTTTACAAAGTTGCAAGAGACGAAACAAATGAGATTATGACCTCCGGTCAACATTCTTTGTATCCAGATTACAAGGGACTTTGGAAAGACATTGTTTGCGGTCACCAAACCATCGATCCGAATGGTGAGTTAATGTTTCAGGTGTCTGCAATAGGCGGAAATGGCACGGCAGATTCCAAACTTGGCTATGGTAATGGCCCGAGAGTAAATGGTGCCGGGAATAGCTTCATCAATCCCCTTCCCAATTATTTTTACCTGTTCGATTCCACTGATCTTAGACGCGATGTGACTATTGCGCCATACGACGTTGCAGCAGATGGTGTAACGAAAATTGCCCAAGCAATTACAAGTATGCGTGATGGAAAATATCGTCGTGACTGGATAAAAAATCCCGCAATATCGCCGACAAGTGCCGTACAATATTTTGGTTTAAAGTGGCAGCTCATCCGCTATTCCGATGTACTCCTCATGTTTGCAGAAGCGGAAAACGAAATTAATGGGCCATCTGCTGCTGTGTACAATGCAATCAATATGGTGAGACGACGCGGGTATGGTCTCAATCTCAATTCTGCATCTGCCGTTGACATTCCCGCGGGTTTAGACAAAGCAAACTTTTTTAAATATTTGGTAAGGGAACGGTCACTTGAATTAGGCGCAGAGGGAATAAGAAAATATGATCTGATCCGTTGGAATTTATTTGGAACAGGACTAAAAGAGGCGAACGACAATATGACGTTGATGGGCAACCGAAGCAGCACCGCAATGAGTTACAGTTACATGGCAGGTCCTCCCGCGTATGCTGCCGTGCCTGCAAACCTGCCGCAGTTCATGTATTCACGAACTAATGCGCAGGGCGATGATGCAAGTATTTGGGTGAACTCGCTGTATAAGCCCAGTGCCACCAGTTCTGCTCCCAGCGGTCAATTAAGAGTTAACTGGGTTCATTCCTCAATTTTAACAACGATCATCAGTCCGGCGACGCCGAGGTATGGGTACATAAATTATCGTGTTGGTAAGTCTGAGTTATTTCCCATTCCGCAGTCCGCACGGGAAGCTAATCCTAACCTGACGCAAAATCCCGGTTATTAAAGCTCATTAATACTTGAAAGTCCCGCATGCGGGACTTTTCTTTCAAACTTCATTCATGAGAAAACACCTGTTACATTTTTTTGCTCTCGGTCTCTTTACTATAAGTTGTGCCCAGCAACAAAAGGCAGCTTTGCCAGCCGCGCCTTCTAACAGTGATGAAACAGTGGCCTTTCCCGGTGCGGAAGGTTTTGGAAAGTTTGCAACAGGTGGTCGTGGGGGAAAAGTAATTGTAGTGACTAATTTGAACGATTCGGGTCCCGGCAGTTTCCGCGAAGCGGTAAAATCGAAGAAGCCAAAGATTGTTGTTTTTGCCCTATCCGGAACAATCCATCTCGATACTCCTCTTGAAATCGAAGCTAATACCACCGTGGCAGGACAAACAGCGCCTGGCGATGGAATTTGCGTGGCTGACGCTGCAGTTTCACTTGGTGGAAATAATGTGATTGTGCGCTATATGCGTTTTCGAATGGGCGATAAAAATCAGCGAAGAGAACAGGTTGCCGGCAGTGGACACGATGATGCATTCGGTGCCAGCAGGCGAAGCAACATAATAGTAGATCATTGCAGCTTAAGCTGGAGTACTGATGAAGTTTTTTCAGTTTATGGAGGTGACAGTACAACGTTGCAATGGAATTTGATTTCAGAACCCCTCAACTACTCTTACCATTTTGAAAAGGGCGATACAAAGTTCGAAAATCACGGCTACGGCGCAATTTGGGGAGGAAAAAATCTTACAGCACACCACAACTTGTTTGCGCATTGCGTCAGTCGCACTCCGCGATTTAACGGTGTGAGAGGCTACCCATCTGAATTTGTAGACTTTAGAAATAACGTGATTTATAACTGGCAGCATAATAATGTTTATGGCGGTGAAGGTGGCAATTACAACATCATCAACAACTATTATAAAGCAGGTCCTGCAACAAACAAGAGCGTTCAGTTCAGGATCGTGAATCCATCCAAAACCGAAACTATTCCATTTGGTAAATACTATGTTGGGGGGAATTACGTAGAAGGTTCAATGGAAGTAACTCAAAATAATGTGTTGGGAGTGCAGATGGGAAACGGCACCGAACAAGATAAAAAAGAAGCCCTGCTGTCTGCTCCGATTCCATTTTCACCGGTGACATCGCAAACAGCTACAGACGCCTACTACCTTGTACTTCAACAGGTCGGTGCAAGTCATCGACGGGACACTTTGGACCAACGAATTATAAATGATGTAAAAAACAAAACAGGCAGAATTATCGATGTACAAGGAGGATTTCCGCATGGTACAGCATATGAACTAACAGTAAACGCATGGCCCGCTCTAAAGTCACTTCCTGCACCTCTCGATTCGGATAGCGACGGTATGCCTGACGACTGGGAAAGAAAAAATGGTTTAAATCCAAACAATAATTCAGACGCAGCGATAGTGAAGCTGCACAGGTATTACACCAACATCGAAGTATACATCAACAGCTTAACCCGGTAAGATGAATACACTTTTTAAAATAGTTGTTGCAATTGCATTGTCTTCGTTTGCGTTGCCTGCAAATAAAAAGATAAGAGTTTTTCTTGCGGGAGATTCTACAATGTCGGTTAAGGAAACAAAAGCATATCCTGAAACCGGTTGGGGAATGCCGTTTGTGTACATGTTCGATTCGTCCGTTGTAATTGATAATCGTGCGAAAAACGGACGGAGCACACGCACATTTATTTCCGAAGGGTTGTGGGACAATTTAATCAATGATGTGCAACCGGATGATTATGTGTTCATACAGTTCGGACATAATGATGAATCACCTGAAAAAGTGGACCGCTATACTTCGCCTGAGCAATACAGAACAAATCTTGCCCGCTTTGTTGAAGAAACAAGAATGAAAAAGGCTCATCCTGTTTTGCTTACACCTGTGAGCAGAAGAAAATTTAAAGATGGCAAACAGGTAGAAACTCATGAGGTATATTCAAAAATCGTTAGAGACCTTGCTGATCATCTAAAAGTTCCGCTGATTGATTTGGATAAAAAGAGCCAGCAGTTGTATCAACAGTTTGGAGAAGAAAACTCAAAGCTGCTGTTCCTGCAATTAGAGCCCGGGGAACATCCAAACTATCCGGAAGGGAAAACGGACAATACACACTTTAATGAATTAGGTGCCAGAAAGATTGCGCAAATTGTGCTTACGGAGCTAAGGTCGCTGAATCTCAATCTGGCTGATCATATTATCAAACCCGTTGTGAAGAAATAGTTTGTTCGATTTTTAAGTTCTAAGTCATAAACGATGCGTGGCTGTTTTTCTTTCCTTTTTTGCCTTTCGTTTTTTAGTACCATCGTTCAGGCACAATCCATTGTTGGTATCACCAATACTCCGGATACATCTTTCAGTACCAAAAAAGAATTTCTGAAACTGAGAAAGAGTTATCCATGGATAGAAATTGCAGAAAAAGACAACATTCGATCTGTAAAAGAAAAGAACAATGTTGTTTACTGTAGTCGTGGCAGCCGCAATTTGATGTTAGATGTATTTTATCCCACATCCTTTTCAAAAGAAAAGCGAATTGCTGTTATGTTTATTCACGGCGGTGGGTGGCGGTCTGGTAGCAGAACACAGCATCATCCATTGGCGCAAAGGTTGGCGGATTTGGGGTACGTCGTTTTCACTTCTGAATACCGGCTTTCAACTGAAGCTCTTTATCCCGCAGCAGTGTACGATCTGAAAGCTGCGCTGCGATGGATTCACGCACATGCGAGCGAATACAACATTGACGCAAAAAAAATTGCAATGGCAGGTTTTTCGGCAGGTGGTCAGCTGGCAGCTTTGATTGGAACGACAAACAATAACAAGAAGTTTGACGATAACAGTTGTAACAGAAATTCTTCTTCGGCGGTGAATGCCATCATCGACATTGATGGCATACTTTCTTTTGTTCATCCGGAGTCCGGCGAAGGTGATGACAACAAGAAAACTTCCGCTGCAACATATTGGTTCGGCTACTCAAAAAAAGAAAACCCGAAACTTTGGGAAGAAGCATCTCCGTTAAATCACGTAAACAGCAATACGCCACCCACATTGTTCATCAACAGCAGTGTGGCCAGAA
>JAEZJD010000060.1 GCA_023436425.1 Bacteroidota bacterium
CGGTTGTAGGGAGCTGTAAGCTGTTTTGCCAGGGAATCTGCGTTGGGTGCATCTACAAATTGCACACGCCAATCAATGGCTGCAAACTCCGTTTGTTTATTTTGAGCAAAACAAACTTTGCACACAAAAAGTAGAAGAAGGAAACACCATTTGTTCATAACGCGGAGCATGCAATTTCTCAATATACAATGTACAAATAAGCGATTTAACAAAAAGGAAAGCCGTCACGCAGAACGCAACGGCTTTGTCTCCCGCCACTGCGGGACAGATATTTTAATGGAGCAACCCGGTTAGGCGATACCAACCGAAGGTTCCCATGAATATTCTGTAGATGTCATGAATACCTCCTTTTCTTTGGTGAAGAATAAAAATAGGAGAGAAAATTTGAAATATCAAAAACCAATTCACAAACGAACGCAAAACCGAAATTCGCAAAATGATTATCCTTGTGACATACAAGCGAGTCTGATGCAGCAGGAATACCTTTGACATGAATCGGTGAACTTTGAACCTCTAAACCTTAAACTTAAAATCGGATGAGTGCTGCAGCCGAAGTAAAACGAATTACAACAAATACTCTTCAGAAAATGAAAGCATCAGGAAAGAAGATTTCGATGCTTACTGCTTATGATTTCTCATTTGCAAAAATATTTGATGCGGCGGGCATTGATGTGATTCTTGTTGGCGATTCGGCATCGAACGTAATGGCGGGGCATGAAACAACGCTTCCCATCACGTTGGATCAAATGATCTACCACGCATCGTCAGTAATTAGAGGTGCGAAGCGCAGCCTCGTTGTTGTTGACATGCCGTTTGGCTCCTACCAATCCAACAGCGACATAGCGCTTGCCTCCGCAATCCGCATCATGAAGGAGACCGGTGCGCACGCCATTAAGCTTGAAGGCGGCGAAGAAGTATTGGATTCAGTAAAAAAAATAATCGGAGCAGGAATTCCCGTGATGGCTCATTTGGGACTTACGCCTCAATCCATTTACAAGTTCGGCACGTACAACGTGCGTGCAAAGGAAGAGGCGGAAGCAGCCAGGCTAAAATCCGATGCTCATCTTTTGGAGGAAGCAGGTTGTTTTGCCCTCGTGTTGGAAAAGATTCCCGCCACACTTGCCAAAGAAGTTTCCGCTTCACTTCACATTCCAACAATTGGTATCGGTGCCGGGCCACATTGCGATGGACAGGTACTTGTGATGCACGATATGCTGGGGATTAATGTTGAATTCAAACCACGGTTTTTGAGACAATATTTAAATATGCACGAGCAGATTACGAATGCGGTTCAACAATATATTAATGATGTTCGCGCCGCGGATTTCCCAAATGAAAATGAATCTTATTAGCTATGGAAAATTTATTAAAACAGTTAGGAATACAAGATGAGAACAGAGGTTCAGCTACGGGAAAAAACTGGCTGGAATCGAAGGGAAAAACAATTACTTCCTTCTCCCCGGTTGATGGAAAAAGAATCGCATCTATTATCTCCACTGACGAAAAATCATATCAAGAAATAATCAATACCGCACAAGCAGCTTTTCTGGACTGGCGTATGTGGCCGTCGCCGAAGCGTGGTGACGTTGTGCGGCAAGTCGGTGATGCGTTGCGCAGGAACAAAGAATCGCTTGGGAGATTGGTTTCATACGAAATGGGAAAGAGCTTGCAGGAAGGATATGGTGAGGTGCAGGAGATGATTGACATTGCAGATTTTGCAGTGGGACTTTCGAGGCAACTGCACGGGCTTACAATGCACAGCGAACGTCCAGGACATCGCATGTATGAGCAGTGGCATCCGCTCGGCATTGTTGGAATTATTTCTGCCTTCAACTTCCCGGTTGCAGTATGGAGTTGGAACGCCATGCTTGCGTGGGTGTGCGGTGATGTTTGCGTCTGGAAGCCGTCCGAAAAAACACCGCTGTGTGCAGTGGCGTGTCAACACATCATCAGAGAAGTGTTTGAAAAAAACGATGTTCCTGAAGGTGTGTGTAACTTGATTGTTGGCGAAAGAGACCTCGGAGAACGTTTGGCTCATGACAACAGGATTCCACTTATTTCTGCAACAGGATCAACGAGAATGGGAAAAGCAGTTGGTGCTGCTGTTGGCGCACGGCTCGGACGATCACTGCTCGAACTCGGAGGAAACAATGCCATAATTATTTCAAAAGACGCTGATCTGGAAACAGCGTTGGTTGGTTGCGTTTTTGGAGCTGTTGGCACCGCAGGACAGCGATGCACTACAACAAGAAGGTTAATTATTCACGAAGAAGTTTATGAACAGTTCAAAGGCAAATTGGTAAAGGCATATCAGCAATTGAAAATCGGCGATCCTCTTGATGAAAAAAATCACGTTGGCCCATTAATAGATAAAGACGCTGTGCAGATGTATTTAAGGGCAATCGAAAATTGCAAAGCAGAAGGTGGAAAATTTGTAATAGAAGGTGGTGTTCTCGCAGGAAAAGAATACGAAAGCGGTTGTTACGTGAAACCTTGCATTGCAGAAGTGCAGCCGCATTTCGAAATTGTTTGTCACGAAACCTTTGCCCCGATTTTGTACCTGATGAAATATAAAACACTGGATGAAGCAATTGCCATTCAGAACGGTGTTCCGCAAGGTTTATCTTCGGCGATTATGACATTGAACTTGCGTGAGGCAGAAACTTTTCTGTCGGTTGCCGGAAGCGATTGCGGTATTGCTAATGTGAACATTGGAACCTCAGGAGCTGAAATCGGAGGTGCCTTTGGCGGTGAGAAAGAAACCGGTGGTGGACGCGAAAGCGGCAGCGACGCGTGGCGTATTTACATGCGGCGTCAAACAAACACTATTAATTACAGCACCAAACTTCCACTGGCACAGGGGATAAAGTTTGATCTCTAAATAAACGTGATCTAAGGCACCCCTACAGTTTCGTCCTTCCCTTCGTCGAATTTATTTCGATTACGCCGGAGCTGATCGTTACCTGTAGGTCTGCCTGTGTCATCATTCACATTTTTAGCAGCATCTTTTTGATGTTGCGATTTTGAGTGAACCCCCGGAGATTTATTGACAAATTCAATTGAACGATCTGCCTGGCTGGAGGTTTGTTGCGCCTCATCTTTCCTACTTCCATCTTCATCATTCGCTTGTCCCATGATCTATAGTTTAGATGCTTTGTCGCTCGTACAAGTCATTCTCCCACCTCACCCGCAGACTTGCTTCCCGACGTGGATTGTTTACTAATTGTCGTTGCGAAGTGCGGCGGTCTTCCGAACGTCTTTGGTTAGAATCAGGAGTAACTTGCCTCAGATCTCCCCTACTGTCTCTGTTGTTGTTTCGTGATTGTGGTTGCATGGTTAAAGACGTTTATCATTTCAGAATTTAAGATATGGATTAATTCTATACAAGATCAGAATCTTCTCCCAACCTCGCCGTTTCGCCCTCATCTAAATCATCATTCGGGCTGTGAGCTGAAAACTCCGGATCACTCTCGATATCCCGCTCTGCAGTCTGTTGTGCTGCCTTGTGTTGCACCTTCTGATTAATACCGATTTCCTGAGGTAGCGGGTGTTCGTGTTTTCCCTCTTGCGGCTGATGATTGTTCTTTTTCATGTAGAATACTTTGCGAGAGTAGTACCTTAAATACTGTGCCGATTTCAACATCATTCTTCTGCCATATTCCTCCACCTTGTTACCTCCTGAACTAAAAGATCTCTCGTGGAAAAGATTGTGGAGAAAAGATTCGTTTACACATCAAAAAATATTTTGATGTGGAGCAATAGTCGTATCTTACCCACTCTTACCCCATCCAAGCTCCGAAAAATTTAAGCTCCTCAGGAAACCGTTTTCAACACACCATTTTTAAACGTAAAACCTACAAACATGAAGAAGTTATTATTCTCTCTGCTGCTATTGCCGTTCCTTTCTTCGGCACAGGACAAAAATGTGATAACGATAGACCGGTATTTTCCAAAGGCCGACAAAGTATCACAGTTTGAAAAAGCACTTGCCGCACATGCGCAAAAATTTCACAAAGGCGACGTGCAATGGCGGGTTTACACGGTAGAAACCGGGCCCGATGCAGGTGCATATCACGTTGTTGAAGGCCCAACTTCGTGGGATGCTCTCGACAATAGAGGCGACATCAGCAAAGCACACACTGATGACTGGAATATGAACGTTCAGCCGTTGCTTTCCGACAGAGCCGCGCAAACGGGTTATTTAACTTTCAGGCAGGACCTAAGCACCGCCATTCAAACAGATTATTCAGATAAAATATCAGTATTGCACCTGTTTCAAAACCCTGGATATCGGGGAGACGTTGAAAATTTGATCAAAGACATGAAGAAAGCATGGACTGACAATGGAGATTTTGTTGCCGTTTACGAGGCAAGTTCTTCGGGTGAACCCCAATTTGCAATCGTTACCCGGTACAAAAACGGATTGAAAGACCGGGTTGCCATTAATAGACAGAGCATGCAATCCATTTTTGCCAAAGCTGGAGATCAATCTTCATGGAACAGGTACATTGAAAACTACAAACAAAGTGTAAACCATCAGTGGTCTGAAATGCTGTTCTTCAAGCCGGAACTAGGCTCCAAATAAAAAATATCTGACAGGGCTTCGGCCCTGTTTTCTTTTGGTCAGTCAAACCCCTTTGGAAACTTTCATCATCTTTGCACCTTGATGAAAACAAAGGAAGAAATTGTAAAGAACTGGCTACCGCGATACACAGGGCAGTCGCTCGACAAATTTGGCAAATACATATTGCTCACCAATTTCAGCAACTACGTGCGAATGTTTGCCGATTGGCACAATGCCGAAATAGTGGGAATGGATAAACCGATGCAGTGTGCCACTGCCGATGGAATTTCCATTATCAACTTTGGAATGGGAAGTCCCACAGCAGCCACTGTAATGGACTTGCTTACAGCAATTCAACCGGAAGCCGTTTTGTTTTTGGGAAAATGTGGTGGATTGAAAAGACGAAACAAACTAGGTGATCTTATTTTGCCGATAGCTGCCATTCGCGGAGAAGGAACATCAAACGACTACTTTCCTGCAGAAGTCCCTGCACTTCCTGCATTCGCCTTACAAAAAGCTATTTCCACCACGATCCGCGAGTACCAGGTCGATTACTGGACGGGAACAGTTTACACTACGAACCGTCGCGTGTGGGAACACGATGAAGAGTTCAAAGAATATTTACAACAGGTTAGAGCTTATGCTATTGATATGGAAACCGCCACGATTCTCGCCGTTGGTTTTTATAATAAAATTCCAACTGGTGCGCTGCTTTTGGTGAGCGATCAGCCTATGGTACCGGAAGGTGTAAAAACTGAAGAAAGCGACAAGAAAGTCACTGCGCAATTTGTGGAGAGGCATCTGCGGATAGGAATTGATTCCCTAAAACAGCTAATTAATGGTGGACTTACTGTTCGTCATCTTCGTTTTTAATGCAACACCTTCTATCATTTCATTGTCAATCAAAAAAAGTCATTATGAAAATTAGGCTGTTAACAATTGTATTGACCTTTTTTGTTCTGTCGGCTTTTCAATGTCACAGACCAACGGCTGCTGCGCCGTGCTTCAAAGCAAAGCTTCAGAAAAAAGCAATCTGCATGAACTACACTTTGAGTGTTGTTGAAGGAAATATTGACCCTTCTATGGTTGAACCGACCTGGAAAGATCCAAACACGGGAATCGAATACAACAATGCATTTGGGCTCGGTAATCCGTGCGATTTCCCGGCAAGTATTGCGGAAGGCGATGAGTTCTATTTTGAAATCGGCGGCACTGATAATAATTGCGCTGTTTGCCAGGCATATTATCCCACTCCGTCCAAAAAACTAAACATTAAAGTGCTTTCGTCCGGATGTGATCAAAAATGACAATGTTGTATCTTGAACGTTCATGTTGCTACGCATTGAAAATTTATCCGTCAACTTCACCACAGAAGGTAGAACAACAGAGGCTGTAAAGAACATTTCGCTTAATGTAAACCGGGGCGAGATAGTAGCGTTAGTCGGCGAAAGCGGATCAGGAAAATCAGTCACTTCATTATCTATTCTGCAGCTGTTGCCGCAGCCACCTGCGATATATGCCGGGGGAAAAATCCTATTTGAAGACAACTCGAAAACTGTCGATTTGCTCTCGCTTTCTTCTGAACAATTGCGATCTATTCGCGGAGCGAAGATTTCGATGATTTTTCAGGAGCCAATGACATCGCTCAATCCGGTAATGACCTGCGGCAAGCAGGTGACCGAAGCCTTACTCGTACATAACAAACTCTCTGCCTCGGCAGCAAAAGAACAGGTAATTGATTGGTTCAGAAAAGTAAAACTACCACAGCCGGAAAGAATTTTTTCTCGCTATCCGCACCAGTTGAGCGGCGGACAAAAACAAAGAGTGATGATTGCAATGGCTATGTGTTGCCATCCATCGTTGCTCATTTGCGACGAACCGACCACCGCTCTTGATGTCACGGTTCAAAAAACCATTCTTGACCTTATTAAGGAACTGCAGCAGCAGGAAAACATGGGTGTAATTTTCATCACACACGACTTGGGCGTAGTAGCAGGTATTGCAGATCGCGTTGCTATTATGTACAAAGGCGAAATTGTTGAAGAAGGTCCCACAAAAACAATTTTCCAGGCGGCACAACACCCATATACAAAAGCGTTAATTGCCTGTAAACCGTCGGTGCATGCCAAAGGTGAACGGCTACCGACAGTGTCCGATTTTTTCAACGCATCAGCTGCGAATCCAAACAGCGGAAAAAAGCTCCATATCACCTCCGAACGCCAAAGTTTACAAACCGATGTCCAAAAGCTCGTAGAGGTAGACAACCTCATTGTTCAATTTCGAGCTAAAACAAATTTTATTGGCAACAGCACCAGTTTTGTGAATGCAGTTGATGATGTGAGCTTTTCTGTTTACAAAAATCAAACAATAGGTCTGGTTGGTGAATCCGGTTGCGGAAAAACAACAGTTGGCAGAACACTTTTGCGTTTAATAGAACCGACATCCGGCAAGATTTTCTTCAATGGAAAAGACATTACTTCACTTCCTCCTGATAAAATCATAGAACTACGCAAAGATGTGCAACTTGTATTTCAGGATCCATATTCTTCGCTCAATCCGCGGCTTACTATCGGTAGCGCTATTGCAGAACCAATGGCTATTGCCGGCGTAGAAGAAGATAAGCACCGACGTAAAAAACGCGTTGCCGAATTGCTCGAAAAAGTCAATCTTTCTCCGTCCATGATGAACCGTTACCCGCATGAGTTTTCCGGTGGTCAGCGGCAGCGAATTGTCATAGCCCGATCACTTTCCCTCAGCCCTGATTTTCTTGTTTGCGACGAATCCGTTTCAGCACTCGACGTAAGCGTTCAGGCGCAGGTGCTCAACCTTCTCAACGACCTGAAAAATGAGCTGGGACTCACAATGCTTTTCATCTCCCACGATCTCTCTGTAGTTCGATATATGTGTGATAGAATTTTAGTGATGAAAGCCGGCAAATTAGTGGAAAGCGGCTCTGCTGAAGAAGTTTACACTCAGCCGAAGACGGACTACACCCGCCAACTGATCGATGCCATTCCTGCTATATAAATTTCTTCAGGACGCATAAAAACCCATAACTTTGCCGCCTTTATAAAAGCAGCATGACCCCGGTGCCGTAAGACCGAGGTATAAAAAACTTCAGCAGCATCGGTTGTCATGAGGCGCAAAAACAGATTTTTAGCCCATGAAGCTTTCACAGTTTAAGTTCGACCTTCCACTAAACCTTATCGCCCAACATCCTGCAAAAAAACGTGAAGATGCCCGTATGATGGTTGTTCACCGCAAGACGGGTCAAATGGAAAACAAACATTTTCGAGACATTCTCGAATACTTCGACGATAAAGATGTGTTTGTGGTTAACAACACCAAAGTTTTTTCTGCCCGCATGTACGGTCGCAAAGAAAAAACAGGCGCCAAGATTGAAGTTTTTCTTTTAAGAGAATTGAATAAAGAACACCGTCTTTGGGATGTGATTGTTGATCCCGCAAGGAAAATCCGCGTGGGTAATAAGCTTTATTTCGGTGACACCGAAGAACTGGTAGCAGAAGTAATTGACAACACTACTTCCCGGGGACGAACAATCAAGTTTTTGTTTGAAGGACCTGAAGCTGAATTCAGACAGGTACTCGACAAATACGGAGAGACGCCGCTGCCCAAATACATCAAGCGCAAACCGGATGATGAGGACAAGGAACGCTATCAAACAGTTTATGCAAAACACGAAGGAGCAGTGGCTGCACCTACAGCGGGTTTACATTTTAGCCGCGAGTTGATCAAACGCTGTGAGATAAAAGGAATTCGTTTTGCAGAAGTCACATTGCACACAGGACTTGGCACCTTCCGTCCAATAGAAGTGGAAGATCTGAGCAAACACAAAATGGATGCAGAGTATTACAACATTCCGGATGAGACGACGAAGGTGGTAAATAAGGCAAAAGAAACCGGTCACCGCATTTGCTCTATTGGCACGACGACTATGAGAGCTTTAGAATCGTCGGTGACGGCACAAAAGTTTTTGAAACCTTCGGAAGGCTGGACAAATACTTTCATTCATCCGCCGTACAATTTCAATATTGCAGATTCACTGGTTACCAATTTTCATTTGCCGAAAACATCGCTACTGATCATGACGTGCGCTTTTGCCGGCTATGACTTAACAGTAGAAGCGTACAAAAAAGCGATCAAAGACAAGTATCGGTTCTTCAGTTATGGGGATGCTTTGCTGGTTGTTTAACATCTGAGTTGTAATAGACGCCACCAGAAAGATATAGCTGAACGCTCCCTGCAAAGGGAGCTTTTTTTATTTAGGAAACTTGCGACTTCAATTTTAGGGAACAGTTTCTAAGCACCATCGTTGGATGGGTTGGCGAGCCTGAATAGTCCTTTGTTCAATCCCTGCAAAACTGTTTTCTTATCTTCTGCATTCACCAGCATAGAAACATTATGCTGACTTCCCCCGAAAGATACCATGCGCACATCTATTGAGCTGACGCTATCGAAAATCTTCTTTAGCG
Organism: Bacteroidota bacterium; assembly: GCA_023436425.1. Taxonomy (GTDB): domain Bacteria; phylum Bacteroidota; class Bacteroidia; order Chitinophagales; family Chitinophagaceae; genus Flavisolibacter. Next base: position 9,058 of record JAEZJD010000060.1, read on the forward strand.
TACCCGGCATACCGCCGATATGATTGCCTACTACACAAACAATCGTTTGATTTTTCTTCACTTCAACTGTGCTGAAACGCTCAAGCTCTTTTACGATTTGCGGCAATGCTATATCCGTATCCACGGTAACCGAAACCGCCACTTCTGAGGTCGTGATCATGTCAATCGGAGTCCGAAATTTCTCGAACACTTCAAAAACTTTTCGTAAAAAACCGTACGCTAAAAGCATCCTGCTGCTGCGGATGTTAACTGATGTAATTCCGTCTTTTGCTGCGACAGCCTTAACTCCTTCGGACGCTGCATCTTCGGTAATAATAGTACCTTTTGCATCAGGCTCCATAGTGTTCAGTAGCTTCACCGGAATCTTGTATTGCTGCGCGGGCCAAATGGAGGCAGGGTGCAAGATCTTTGCTCCGAAATAGGCAAGCTCCGCCGCTTCATCAAAGCTCAATTTTTCAATAGGAAAAGTGCTGTCCACCAGCCTCGGATCGTTGTTGTGCATGCCGCTGATATCAGTCCAAATTTCACACACTGATGCATTAATTGCCGCTGCAATCAGGGAAGCGCTGTAGTCGCTGCCGCCCCGCTTTAAATTGTCTACCTCGCCGCGTGTGTTTCGGCAGATATAGCCTTGAGTAATGAACAGTTTTTTATCTGCATGATCTTTTAGTAACTCTCTTAGCCGCTCACGAATCAGTTCCACCTGAGGTTCGTCATTCTGATCGGTGCTCATGAAGTCAAGAGCAAAAAGCAGTTCGTGTTCAATGCCCTGTTCTCTTAAATAAATGCTGAAAAGTTTAGTTGATATCAGCTCACCTTGCGCAAGAATGTCTTTACTCAACGCCTCACTGAATGATATTCGAAGAATGATGTTCAGAAATTCAAAATGCTCTCTCAGCACTTCCGAAGCATCAGCCAGGGCTTCAGGCTGCTGCACCAGCTCCCTAATGAATGCTTGATACTGCTGTTCCAGCCCATCAATTTTGTTCTTCGCTTCTGCTTTTTTATGCTGCGCAAGAAGATTTCCTATTTCAACTAATGCGTTTGTTGTGCCGGACACAGCACTGAGCACAACGATTTTTTGTTCATTATCGTTTGTTATCAACTTCGCCACATCGTGCATGCGCTCCGGCTTGCCAACACTGGTGCCGCCAAATTTCATCACCTTCATTTAGTCGTAATTTGAGGCGCAAATATAGGATCAGCAGCCGTTGCCGCGATTGAGATGAACCCGTTAAAAAACAAGAGTAATCAATTGCGTGCCCTTACGGCAATTAGAACGGAAACAGCTTCAGTTCACATCAAAGTTTTCAGCACGCCGTTGCGGTAAAGCTTTCCGATCGGAACTTCTGTTTTTCCAATCTCCAAAATTTCGTTGGTAAACGACTTAATCTTATCGAGCGATACAATGAAAGATCTGTGTGTGCGAACAAATTTTGTGTCGGGCAGCATTGCTTCCACGGAAGAAATCGATTGCTTTGTGATAATGGTATTTGCTGTTGTTATTACCTTGACGTAATCCTTCATGCTTTCTATGTACAGAATATCACTAAGAAGCACTTTTACCATTTTGCGATCAGCGCGGAAATAAACGAATGATTCAGTTGTTCTCTCTATTGCTGGCTCTGGTACTTCGGTTGGTGTGCTCTTGTTTTCATGAAGCGGAAACGCTTTATTAACCGCCTTTAAAAAACGATCAAATCTGATCGGCTTCATCAGGTAATCCACCACGTCTAATTCGTAACCTTCTAACGCATACTCAGAAAAAGCGGTTGTGAATACCACTTTCGGAGGATGCTTCAGCGTACGCAGAAAATCAATTCCGTTCAGCTGCGGCATGCGTATGTCGAGAAATAATAAGTTGATGGATTGCTGTTGCAGAATAGTGAGTGCCTGCATGGCATTACCGCATTCACCTGAGAGTTGGAGCGTTGGCATTTGCTCCACGTACCGCCGCAACACCTCGCGTGCAGGCGGCTCGTCATCTACTATAAGGCATCTGATATTCATAGTTTTCAATTGGCAGTACTGCAAAAGACGATTGGGGTTTTTGCACCGGTTGTACCTGCGCCTGATGCAACTTCATTTTTAAAGAAACAATAAAAACCTCGTCCTCTTCTGTGATCACCAGCTCATGTTTTTCAGGATAAAGCAACTCCAATCTTTTCTTCACATTTTTGATTCCAAGCCCACCGTTTTCACCTACAATCTGCATCACAGGTTTGCTGTTCAACAGTTTCATCGTCATTTCGTTTTCCCTCAGTGTGATTGTAAGACTTAGCCACGGCTGATCAACCATGTTGCTGGTTCCATGCTTAAAACAATTTTCAACGAAAGGCAAAAGGATCAGCGGCGCTATGTCTAAACCATTCGATGCATTCGGAACATCAATATGCATCTCAAGTGAATTACCGTAACGTACCCGTTCAAGTTCCACGTATTCTTTCAACATTTTCAATTCCTTGTCCAGGGGCACCAATGGCTTATTGCATTCATACAGCATGTACCGCAATATGTCCGACAAGCCGCATATCATGTGCGATGCCACAGGCGCCGTTTTTTGCGCATGCGCATAAATGTTATTGAGTGTATTGAAAAGGAAATGCGGGTGTACCTGTGCCTTCAAAATCTGCAGCTGCGATTCCACATTTTCCTTTTGCAACGAAACAGCAAGCTGCTCTTTGTTGTACCAATACTTCATCAGCTTAATGGAAGCAGCTATTCCTCCAACCGTTAAACTTCCCCGCAAACCGGCAAGGAAAGCCAGGTGAAGAAACAAGAAGTCAGGCTTCTTTATCGCCGACACCTTCAACATGAGATGTTCCGGTAAAATAGCTTCTTTAACCGGACCAAGGACATACATGGAGGTCAACGCTGAAATCATACCTGTAATACAAATCAGTATTGCAACCCAAAGAGCTGCCACCGAGTACCTCTTCTTCACCACGTACCGCGGAATGACAAAATACATAAGCGTGTATGATAAAAAGATATGACTGCTCAGATACAGAATTGAATCAATAGACGAGTTGACAAAACTGGTCGAATATCGGGTTGAAGATTCGTTCGGAGAAAACGAATACAACAGCGACAAAAAGATCCACCACGCACCCCAGAAAAGCAGGTGTCGCTGAATGCGATACTTTGGCTTATTGGAGAATAAAAATGCTTGCTGTGTCATGTTATTTTAAAAGTACAATTAATTGCAGCGGTTCAAAAAGAGTTGTTGCCTTAAACAGCCGTTTCATCGACAAAAGTTTTTAGTCGATGAAACGCAAAAAGAATGTTGCATAACTACTTAAGAGCAATGACCACCAGGTTTTGATTTTCTTTACTGATGTGCTGCTGCTGCCATGCTGTTACCGACTGATCGAGCACGTTTTTCAGGCGCATTAAAGTTTTCTGTCTTTTCACATTAATTTTTACGCCCTGCAATTCTTCTTTGTACACTAATGAGTTGTCGTTCGAGTAAAAGTAAATTGTGTTGTTCTTCGGTGTTTTCACGTTGCCCTCCAACACCCAGTATCCATTATCCGAAATCCACTTTGGAGAAGAAACATTTTGCTGCATCTGCTGCGCATCATCTTGTGCAGCTGCTGTAAAAGAAATGGTGCTAAGCGTGACAAGTACAACGATGGAATTTAAAATCTTTTTCATGGTTAATGTTTTTTTGTGATGAATGTTTACAACGTAAAACTAGCTGCTCAAAATCCCGGAAATTCGATAAGTAGACGTAAGTGGCTGAACCGTATCTACACACCGCCATCTAGCGGCAAATGAACATTTCGGTGGCTAAAGGCGTTTAGACATCGACAAACGACTGCGGGAGAGAGTTTTAAGTTATAAGTATTCTATTGCACGTGTTAAGGAACGACCAAAGCCGTCGTTTCAAATACCGATTTGATTATAAATTACCGATCGGGATCCTCAGGGCATATTGATCATTAATTATCCATGGTTTTTGATCGCCGTTCCCTGCTTATTGATCACTGATCCGAAAAAACTGGGACCTCGCAACGCGCAGCTCCTCGCTTTAGCTCACGGCTTTTCTTTGTTACTTTGTCACCCGATATGCTGAGCCGTCTTTCTATCCGCAATTATGCAATTATTGAAAAGCTGGACATAGAATTTCCTGCTTCGCTGAATGTGATCACAGGTGAAACAGGGGCTGGCAAATCCATTATCGTTGGCGCACTGGGATTGATCCTTGGCGAACGAGCCGACAGCACTGTATTGCTCGATAAAGAAAAGAAGTGCATTGTGGAAGGTTACTTCAAAACTTCTTCTGATGAACAGCACGTAACCACCTTTCTGAAGGAAAACGATTTTGACGTGGACGACGAATTGGTTGTGCGCCGGGAATTTGCACCTGCAGGTAAATGAAGAGCATTCATAAACGATACGCCTGTAAATCTCTCCCAACTCAATCAGCTTAGCAGTCTGCTGGTGGACCTGCATCAGCAATTTGATACGCTGGAGTTAAGCGAGACGAACTTTCAACGTGAAGTGCTCGATGCTCTCGCTGATAATTTCTCACAACTTAAAAAGTACCGTTTGCTTTTTGCTAAAACTGAAGACGCAAAACGGAGGCTCGAATGGCTGCAGGAACAAAAGGCACAGTTTGAAAAAGAGTTTGATTACCACAATTTTCAATTCACCGAATTAGAAGAAGCAGCTTTTGCCGACAATGAACTGGAAGACCTGGAGCAGGAGTTGAAAATGCTTTCCAACGCGGAAGGCATTAAAGCAGCGCTCACACAGGCGTACGTGGAGCTTGAGGGGTCAGACGACCCAATTCTGCGCAGGCTGAAAACAATCATCAACCAGGTGCAGCAATACAGCGAACTGCATCATGAATTACCGGCACTGGCGCATCGGCTGCAATCTTTATACATAGAGCTGCAGGATATAGCAGGAGATGCAGAACGAATCAGTGAACATATTGCTGCCGACGCACAGAAGATTGAAAAGATAACTGAACGTTTATCGCTCGGCTATCGCCTTTTAAAGAAACATGGAGTACAGCAAACAGCTGAACTGTTAGCAATCAAAAAACACCTGCACGAAAAGCTGCAGGCGGTGTTGAATATCGACGATGCCATTGGCGGTGCGCAAAAGGAGTACGCAACAGTGCTGAAAGAAGCACAGGAACTGGCTGAACAAATTTCTACAGACCGAAGTGCAGAAACGAAACCGCTCGAACAACAGGTAAACAAAATGCTGGCGCAGGTCGGCATGCCAAACGCCACGCTGAAAGTGGATATCAAAAAAACAGAACAGCTGCGACCACATGGTGTTGATGATGTTACGTTTCTTTTCGACGCCAACAAAACCAGTCAATTCAAGCCACTTCACAAAGTGGCAAGTGGCGGAGAGCTAAGCCGGTTAATGCTTTGCATTAAATCGCTTGTTGCCACATCCATGGATTTACCAACGTTGATTTTTGATGAAATCGACACCGGCATATCGGGCGAAGCTGCAAAGCAGGTGGGCATTATTATGAAAGAACTTTCCAAAGCACGGCAGGTGATTTCTATCACGCACCAACCGCAGATCGCAGGCAAAGCTGATGCGCATTTCCTTGTGTTCAAAGAAGTGAAAGAAAACAAAGTGGCAACAGGTGTGCGCCTGCTCAACACAGATGAACGCATTGTAGCGATAGCCAAAATGCTGAGTGGCGAAAGACCGACCGCCGCCGCTATGGAAAACGCAAGAGAGATGGTGATGAACTGACGAGGAGACGTACGTGGTCGGTAACTTCCGAGGCTCGCAACCTTCGACACAATGTCTTTCCAACACTTACAACTTATCACTTCACTTTCGACTCACTTCAAAAACCACGGCTTGGCTGTTTCGTCTGTTGAGAAAAACTGCAGCAACATTTGCGCTACTTTCTGGCGTCCACTTGTGCTCGGATGTGTTCCGTCAGATTGATAGTCGGAGGGCAACCATGTAAGTCCGTCACTTCGCGGATTAGACCCATTCGCCCACAAATATGGTCCCCACGAAAGCCACGCTGCAACGGCAGATGCGCCGGCATAGTTTAGCGATGGATCACCGGCAATTTGATCTGCTATCAATCGTTTTACTGTCCAACCTGTATACCAGGCAAACGGCTCCGGGTTTAACTTGCTCGTGGCATAACCGGCATAAATACGGTCGCTCAGGTAGCAAAGCTTCAGGTTAGGAAACTTCGATTTCAAAATCCGCATCACGGAGAGGTATTTGGCTTTCAAAGCATTCGGATAGGTGGCAAACGAAGTATCTGAAGGCTGTGCTTCCGCTTCCTTAAACCAAATAATCTGCACTTGAGCGGGGGTAAGTCCTGCCGCTGCCAGCCTGTTAACAGGAGTATTCCAATACGGTGCCGCCGCATTATTAATTGCATTTATATCCATGCCGCCTTCCGCGCCATCAATCAGGGAAAGCTTCGGGTTCTTGTTATTGAACGTTTGCATCAAAGAAAGAAACGCCTGCGTTTCCTGCGTGGCATTAGACATGCCAATCGACATCCAAACAATTTTTCCGTTCGTTTGATCAATAGCACCGGACGTATTGAGCGGCAAAATGCTTTGCCCGATAGCAACACCCGCAGCATCGTGGGCCGCAGGACGTGTATTCGAGCCGTTTGGATACAAACCACCCTGGAAACCCCGGTACGTCGCAGCAGGAAAATCTATCAGCGGCGCTGGAGAAGTAATTGCATCGTCGCCAGCCAGAATTGAATTTTTCTTGCAGGCAGATAAGGATAGAAAGATTAAGGCAAAAACAGCAACTGAAATTCTCGTTAATATCATACTTAAGAGTACATTCTGACAACATAGTACGTTAAACGTTTAACGTTGGAACAAAAATTATTCAGCTACCATAAGGTATTGCATGCAGCGAGCTGCGAATCCGAGTAATCAGTAATCAGCTAGTAGTATTATTATTCATTACTGCAACCTAAACCGTTGCTCTTAAATCTTTAATTTTACCGCTTTCAAACTATGACAATGAACAATCTTCTGACAGGGAAAAAAGGAATCATCTTCGGAGCGCTCGACGACAAATCTATCGCATGGAAAACGGCTCTTGCCTGTCATGCACAGGGTGCACAAATTGTCCTTTCAAATGCACCAGTTGCGCTGCGCATGGGAGAGATCAATAAACTTGCAGAAGCAGTACAAGCACCGGTAGTTGGTGCTGACGTCACCAGTATGGACGATCTGAAAAAGCTTTTTGAAGAAGCACAAAAGCATTTTAACGGCGGAATCGACTTTGTACTGCACTCCATCGGCATGAGCCTGAATGTTCGCAAAGGAAAGCACTACACAGAGCTCAACTATGACTGGAATCAAAAAACCCTGGATATATCTGCTATGAGTTTGCACCGTGTGCTGCGCACGGCGTGGGACATGGATGCGCTTAACGAATGGGGCAGTGTCGTAGCACTCACCTACATTGCCGCGCAGCGTGTGTTCCCTGACTATAACGAAATGGCAGATGCAAAGGCTTTGCTCGAAAGCGTAGCACGCAGTTTTGGTTATTACTACGGTGTGAAGAAGAAAGTTCGCATTAATACAGTTTCCCAATCACCGACGCGAACCACGGCGGGCAGCGGCGTAAAAGGCTTTGATGCATTCATGCATTATGCAGAAAAAATGAGTCCCCTGGGTAACGCCACTGCTGAAGATTGCGCTAACTATTGCGTTACACTGTTCAGCGATTTAACCCGGTATGTCACCATGCAAAATTTGTTTCACGACGGCGGGTTCAGCTTCACCGGTGTCAGCGAAGCACTGGTTAATAACATTGTTGAACGCAACAGCTGATACGAACAAAAAAGCTTGCCGTTGGAAAGAAGCAGGTGAAAAGTTGCCCTTGTTCATTTCTGTTTTAGCTCAAACTACTTCAATTGCGGAGAGTTAGCATGTTCTATCAGCTTATCATCTCAAACAGGTAACAAAAAGCCCCGGCAGAAACTGCCAGGGCTTACAACAATTTTAAAGCGCTTAATATCTGTTCTTATTGTAACTATTGCCATTGTTGAAGTTGCGACCACCGCCACCAAATCCGCTGCGCGGTCTGTCGTCTTTAGGTTTTGCTTCCGTTACTTTAACGGTTCTGCCTTCCACATCACCGCCGTCCAGTTCTGCAATTGCTTTCCTGGCAGCTTCGTCGTCAGACATTTCAACAAAGCCGAAACCGCGTGACCTGCCGGTTTCTCTGTCGTTGATCACTTTAGCTGATGTTACTTCTCCATAAGGAGTAAAAAATGCTCTTAAGTCTTCATCCTGAACGTTGAAGCTTAAGTTCGAAACGTAAATGTTCATTTTAACTGATTAAATTTTACAAAAATATCTGAGGCAAGAAGTAGACTAACTAAAATGCAGTAGAAGCAAAATGATTAAAACTAATGCGAGACTCAAATTAACGAGGTAAAGATAATCTTTAAAAATTAGGGTGTTCAGAAAAGTATCACAAAGAGGCGGGGATGCGAAAACGATTTTTACTCCAACCCATGAATTTTATTCATTTGAAATAGCAAAAGCCCTCAGGCGCGAGGGGTTTTGTTTGCGTGTGGGCAAATTTATCTTCTGCTCCTCACATATGCATCCAGTTCGTCGCGGCTGCGTTGCGAATTGAAAACGTCGTACACTACATAAAAATTCTTCTGATCAATAGTCTTGGCATAAGCCCGCTTTGCCAAACCCAATTTGTCGCTTTCCGAAGAAAACAGTTGCAGCAATTGCTTCACCTGTGCCGACGTAAAATAGTTGCGGGCAACACCATCTTCAGCCGCTTTCATTTTTCCAAACCATTGTTTGTTGATGTTGTCGAGGAGCTGCCGAAATTCATAATCAGCCATAACGCGGTTGTATGAGTTTCCATAACCACCGTTGTTGTCATCGTATCGATCATCTCTTTCGTTCCATCGATCGTTGTAGCGCAGATCTCTTTCATCCACCAAGGCTCTGCCAAACCGATTCACAACAACGTCAACATGCTGAAAATCGCGAACAACAACAGAACCTGAATAGAGAACATCTGCATTCCTGTTGCGGTCATTATACCTTCCGTTGTTTTTCTTGCGTGAATCGTACACCACAATTGAATGGGAACCTTGACGAACATTTTGCAGCAGAACGGTGTTGTCGTCATTTGCATTATAACTGCGACCATCAACAACTACCTGGAAGTTTTTTGAAGATGCCACTGTGATAGTAAGTCTTCCTTCTCCATAGGCAAAAACAGAAGTGGAAAAGAAAGAAGCGAGTGCGATTGTAAACAAAGTTTTCATAATTTTTGATCTCCTTTATCACGTGAGAACAGTTCGCTTAAACAATGTTTACAGCAGCTCAATTAAACAAAAGTTAAACATCTGCAATGGCGGTCTTTTGTGCAATTGTTTATGTTCGTGCATCTATTCTTTATTTGTGTAAGTCTATCAACTATGAAGGTTATCCGACTCGTCATTTCTCTGCTGCTGACATGTTCCATTTCTGGTTTGTTTGCGCAAACAGTCAAAAACTATGACGACCAATGGAAAAGAGTTGATGATCTCATTCAGAAAAGAAATTTGCCAAAATCTGCGCTGGAAGAAGTAAAGAAGATTTATGAACTCGCAAAGCGGGACAAACAGGATGCACAAATCCTTAAGGCGTTGGTGTATATGTCCACTCTGCAAAATGAAAACAGAGATGACAATCAGAAGATCGCGATTAAAGAGTTTGAAAAAGAATTACCGCTGCAGAAAGACCCGGTCGTTTCTATTTTAAAAAGTTTGCTTGCTACAAAATACTGGGAATACTTTCAAAATTATCGCTGGCAGATTTACAACCGCACCAACACAACCGAGTTCAATAAAGAAGATATCGCAACATGGACGATTGAAGATTTTCACCGGAAGATTTCTGAACTCTACCTGCAATCTATACAAAACGCAAAGCTTTTGCAACAAACAAAGCTTGCTCCATTTGATGCTATCATTGTAAAAGGAAATGTGCGTCATCTGCGACCAACATTGTATGATCTGCTGGCGCAAAAAGCGCTCGACTATTTCAAGACAGGTGAGAGAGATATAAAAAAACCGGCGTACGCTTTTTCAATCGACGATCCAAAGGCTTTTGCACCTGCGGCTGACTTTGTCAAATACAAATTTTCAGCAAAGGACAGCCTTTCACTTCAGTACAAAGCATTAACTGTTTACCAGGACTTGATCTCTTTCCATTTAAGAGATGCTAACCCTGACGCACTCATTGACGTGGACATTGACAGAATTGAGTTCGTCCATCAGAATGCAACGCTTGAAAACAAGGATGATTTGTACATAGATGCCTTAGATGCTATGACCGAAAGGTTTGGAAAAAACCCGGCTGCAGCACAAGCATGGTATCTCATTGCAGCCCACTACAACAATCTTGCATCACAATATCAACCGCTCGGCGATACAACTTATCGATTTGAAAAATTGAAGGCAAAGGAACTTTTGGAACGGGTGGTTAGGGATAGCGCAGTTAAATCAGAAGGTTGGGTGAATAGTTTCAATTTACTGAATCAACTTACTGCAAAAGAATACTCGTTTGAATTAGAGAAGGTAAATGTTCCCGGTAAGCCCTTTCGTTCCCTCATCAGATACAGAAATACAGCAAACCTCAACTTTCGCATTGTGGCAGCAACAGAAGAACTAAAAAACCTGCTGCAGCACAATCGTGAAAAATATTGGAATGCATTGCGGGGTGCAACTGCTATCAGATCGTGGCAACAAACATTGCCCGCAACAAACGATCTGCAGAATCATTCCGTGGAAATAAAAGTGGATGGCCTGCCTGTTGGCGAATACTTTCTGATGGCATCACCTGAAGCAAATTTCATGGTAGGGACATTAGCTGCGCAGATGTTCTATGTGTCAAACATCAGCTATGTAGGACAGGGAGACAAATTTTTCGTCTTGCACCGCGAAACAGGGCATCCACTCGCTAATGCCTCAGTAGAAGTGTTTACACAGGAATACAACTACAATACTTCCCGCACGCAAAAAGTGAAGCGTGCAGATTACAAAACAGATAAAAATGGATTCTTCACCGTTGCACTTGCACCAAAAGAAAACCAGCGAGCCTACCTTCTAAACATAAATTACGACGGTGACAAGCTTTTTTTGAACGATAATTTTTACAACTATTATTACGAAGGACAAAAAGAAGACAATATCAATGTTCAACGAATTTTGTATTTCACCGACCGCTCACTGTATCGTCCGGGGCAGGTTGTGTATTTCAAAGGGATTGTTTTCAGATCGGACAAGAGAGAAAACAAAATTTCCGTTGGCTACAAAACAATCATTTATCTCCGCAACGCCAACTACGAAGTTGTTGATTCGCTGCAAGTAACTATCAATGAGTTCGGATCATTTAGTGGCAGGTTTACATTGCCTCAAAATGTATTGAACGGCAACTTTTCTATTTCCGAAAATAATGGCGGGGACATAACAAACTTTTCCGTTGAAGAATACAAGCGACCGAAGTTTTATGTGTCATTTGATAAGGTGAAGAACACCTACAAAGCCGGCGACATTGTAACCGTAGCGGGCAGCGCTAAGGCATACGCAGGCAACAACATCGATGGCGCAACTGTTAATTACCGCGTAGTACGACAGCCGCGTTTCATCTATTACGGCTTTTGGAGAATATTTCCACCGCAAGCTGCACCGATGGAAATTGCACACGGGACAACCACGACCGACAAAGACGGAAAGTTTTCGATCCGCTTTACCGCCATCCCTGACAAAAAACTCGATAAACGGTACGATCCTGTTTTTGACTATCAAATCTATGCAGATGTGACAGACGTGGCAGGAGAAACAAGAAGTGCTGAAAACACGATTTCCGCAGGCTACAAATCATTGCTTTTAAGAGTTGCACTTCCGGAAAGAATCGCAACAAATAGTCTAAAGAATATCTCTGTTCGTACCGAGAATATGAATGGTGAGTTCCAACAGTCCACTGTCACTGTTACATTTTCGAATCTTTTACCGGAGCAGCGACTGGTCAGAAAACGCTACTGGCAACAGCCGGATCAATTTGTGATGAGTAAAGAAGAATTTCTGCATTACTTTCCGAACGATGAATACAGGAACGAAACAGACTACAAGACATGGAGTGTAGGAAAAACAGTTTATTCAAAAACCGATACAACTTCTGCTGGATCTGTTTTCAACGTGGCAGACGCTAAACTTGCGCCCGGATTTTATCTCGTGGAAGTCACGACAACTGATAAAGATGGACAGCCGCTAAAAGATGTTGGATACGTCGAGATATATGATGAACATTCAAACAAATTAAGCAGACCGGAATATTTATGGACGAAAGGAAGTACACCAATTGAACCCGGAGAAAAAACTTCAGTGATAATCGGATCTGCGTCTCCTGACGTATTTGTCATTCGACGAATTGACAAGAACAGTGGCAAAAAAACGAATGACGATATTCAAATAGTGAGACTGGACAGTGAAAAGAAACGCTTTGACTTTGGCGCCACAGAAAATGACCGCGGTGGTTACGGTGTAGGTTTTTTGTTCGTTAAAGACAACCGCGTTTACCAGTTTAATGATATCATCCGCGTACCATGGACAAACAAGGATCTCTCTATCGAATACGCAACTTTCCGCGACAAAACCTTACCGGGCAGTGAAGAAAAATGGACTGTAAAAATATCTGGGTACAAGAATGAGAAAGTAGCTGCCGAAATGCTGGCGAGTATGTACGATGGTTCGCTTGATCAATTTAAACCTCACAACTGGAGCAAGCCGCAAATTTGGCCGATTTATACAAATCTGTTTGCGTGGCAGTCGTTCCAAAACTTTTCAGCGCAACGTTCAGTTGGCAACTACCGCGGAGAGCACTTTCGCAGCTTTAACAAACAGTACGACCGGTTCATTTTTGATAATTTTCATGGTGGCGCTTTCGTGGGATACGGCACCGTAAGACGAGACATGATGCTGAATGAAGTTGCCAGCCAAAGTGCGCCTGCTGCTCCTGTTCGCATTCGCGGCAATAATGTAGAAGCTGTGAAAGATATGAGCCAGGAATTGACATCAACAACAGACACGACACAGCAGCAGTTGGGAGTGCCTCCGGTTGCTGATGAAGGATTAATCCAGATCCGGAAAAACTTCAATGAAACAGCATTCTTTTTCCCTGAATTGAGGACAGACAAAAATGGCAGCATTGAATTTTCGTTTACTACTCCTGAAGCACTAACAAGATGGAAGCTGCAAACCTTTGCGCACACTAAAGATTTGGCAACAGGAGTTGCGCAAAAAGAAATCATCACGCAAAAAGAACTTATGGTCCAACCCAATGCGCCACGTTTTCTCCGCCAGGGCGATCACATAGAACTGTCGACGAAAGTGGCGAACCTATCGGAGAAGGAATTGAGTGGAAGAATAAGTCTGCAACTGTTCGATGCCGCAACCAATAATCCTGTTGATGCAAATTTTGGAAACATAAATGCAGCTCAAAATTTTTCAGTTGCAGCAGGTGAAAGCAAAGCAGTTTCTTTCCCGATAACAGTGCCGAAGAACTTTACAAGCGTGCTTACGTGGCGTTTTGTGGCAGCAACAGGCACTTTGTCCGACGGCGAAGAAATGACACTGCCTGTGCTTTCAAACAAATTGTTAGTCACCGAAACGATGCCTCTACCTATGCGTGGTACTGGAACCAATAATTTCTCTTTCGAAAAATTGTTGCAATCGGGAGGCAGCACCACGTTGCAACAGCATTCATTAACGGTTGAATACACATCAAATCCGGCATGGTATGCCGTGCAGGCGTTGCCTTACTTAATGGAGCAGCCAAACGATAATGTGGAGCAAACGTGGAACCGGTACTATGCTAACTCTTTGGCAGCACACATCGTGAGCGCAGCACCACGCATCCGCCAGATTTTTGAACGTTGGAAAACGGTAGATACATCCGCACTGCTTTCTAGTCTGCAGAAAAATCAGGACTTGAAATCTGCTTTGTTGGAAGAAACGCCGTGGGTGTTGCAGGCAAAAACAGAATCAGAGCAGAAGAAAAATATTGCTTTGCTTTTCGACCTGGTGCGAATGAATAATGAACTAACAACCGCTCTGCAAAAAGTTAAAGAATTTCAAAGCGCTAACGGAGGTTTTGTTTGGCTCAAAGGAGCACCGGATGATCGCTACATGACCCAATATATCATTACCTCAATAGGACATTTGCGAAGGTTAAACGCCATCAGCGATGAACATATAAAAGAGATCAATGAAATACTTCGCACAGCTATTCCTTATCTCGACAGAAAAATAAAAGAAGATTACGAAAATCTTAAGAAGAGGAAGCAAGACCTTTCGAACCTCACTCCGGGGTACGTACAGATTCAATATTTGTACATGAGGAGTTTTTTTCCAGAAGTAAGCATTCCTCAGGCTTCACAGGCAGCCTACAATTACTTCCGTCAGCAATCCTTTAAAACGTGGATGAAGCAAAATAAGTACATGCAGGCAATGATCGCCCTTGCACTACACCGCACCAAAGATTTACAGACGCCGATTGACATATTGCGCTCATTGAAAGAAACAGCGATCGTAAATGAAGAAACAGGAATGCATTGGCAGGACCAACGATTTGGCTATAGCTGGTTCTGGTGGTATGCGCCGATTGAAACGCAGGCATTAATCATAGAAGCATTTAGCGAGATCACAAACGATTCCAAAACAGTTGATGACTTGAAAACATGGCTCATCAAAAACAAGCAAACTACCAACTGGAAAACGACTAAAGCAACAGCAGAAGCAGTGTACGCATTTCTTTTTCGCGGGACAGATTGGTTAACAAACGAGCCTGCCGTACAAATCAAACTCGGACCGGTTTCCTTCACGAGTGAGTCTGGCGCTGAGGCAGGAACAGGTTACTTTAAGGAAACCATCAACGGCAATCAGGTCACTGCTGCGATGGGCAACATCACCGTTTCTGTTCAGCAGCCAACAACGGGCGGCCAGCTTCCAACATCCAGCCCTTCCTGGGGAGCGGTTTACTGGCAGTATTTCGAAGACATGGATAAACTGACCACAGCGACTACACCGCTGCAGCTAACCAAAAAGTTATTTGTTGAAAAAAATACAGACCGCGGCCCGGTCATTTCACCAATTACCGGCAGCAGCTCTCTGCGCATTGGAGATAAAATAAAAGTTCGGATAGAACTGCGGGTTGATCGCGACATGGAATATGTGCACATGAAAGACTTGCGAGCTTCATCTTTTGAACCGGTAAATGTGCTTAGCAGGTACAAATGGCAGGATGGTTTGGGCTATTATGAAACCACCAAAGATGTCAGCACATCATTTTATTTTCCATATTTGAGAAAAGGAACTTACGTGTTCGAATACCCGATGTTTGTAACACATGCCGGAGATTTCAGCAATGGAATTACCACCATCCAATGCTTTTATGCTCCGGAGTTTTCAGCACACAGCGAAGGAATTAGGGTAAAAGTGCAATAATCGGGAAGAAAAAATTAACTGCCTCTGGTCCCACCTGCTTTGTGGGGTCTTGTAGCAGATGCAGCTTTCGACGGCTTCGGAATGAATTTGGAATTAGAAGCGCTACCTTGTTGGTTCTTCTTGTCCTGCTTTCCTTTTTTCTTATTGTTATTGAATAGCGACATAGTTTCAAATTTCACATCAAATTTAAACTGTTAGACGGTATGCTGATGAGACCCCGGTCTTATTTAGCATTTCCATTTGCAATTGTCAACTGAGCACGGCAAAGTATCTTTACCCGCATGCAATACAATGAATTTCGCAAGTCAGGTCATTACCTCGTAGAATACATTGCCGATTACCTGGAGCAGGTTGAAAACAAAGCCCTTTTTCCTAAAACTGAGCCATCAGCTTTATACAAACTTTTTGATGAACCTATTCCGAATCAGCCACATTCGCTGGAAGAGTTACAGAAAGAGTTGGAGCAAAAATTAGTTCCCAATTCCACGCATGTAAATCATCCCGGCTATATGGGTTTGATAACACCATCGCCAAATCCTGCGGGTATCCTCGCTGACTTTTTAGTTTCTGCACTTAATCAAAATGTTGGTGCGTGGTCCATTGGTCCTGCAGCTGTCGTAATGGAACGTCAGGTAATCCGTTGGCTCAATGATTTAATTGGCTACGATGAAAAGGCCGGTGGCAATCTTACGAGCGGTGGCATGATGGCGAATTTCATTGGCATAAAACTCGGCAGAGATGCAGCATCCAACAATACTGCTCAGCACGAAGGACTGAATGGAACACACGCCGCTTACGTATCGGAAGAGCGACACGTTTCGGTTGATAAGGCTATAGATTCAGTGGGAATAGGCAGGAATTATTTGCGTACACTGCCCACCAACGATAAGTATCAATTGCGCATTGATGCTTTGGAAAAAGCTATTGCTGAAGATAAGGCGAATGGCATTAAGCCACTTTGCATTGTTGGCTTAGCCGGCACCACTAATCTCGGAGCAGTTGATGACCTGGAACAACTGCATCACATTGCACAGCGGGAAAATTGCTGGCTTCATGTGGACGCAGCCTATGGCGGCGGCATGTTGCTCTCACACAAATTCACCAATGCACTGAAGGGAATTCATCTCGCAGATTCGGTAACAATCGATCCGCACAAATGGTTTTATGCGCCACTTGATGCCGGAGCTATTTTAGTAAAAGATCATGATCAACTTACCAGATCGTTTGGCATTTCTCCACCCTACCTCACTGATCAATCTGAGGAAAAAAATGAACGCTACCTCTTTTATGTTCACGGCTTCGAACAATCAAAACGGTTTAGAGGCTTAAAGGTTTGGATGAGCTTTCGGCATTATGGGAAAGATAAAATTGGTGAATGGGTGGATAACAATATTGAGCAGGCAAAACATCTTCACGACCTGGCAGCCGCAGAGGGTGTGTTTATTTCTGCAACGGAGCCGGTGATGTCGGCAGTATGCCTTCGTTTCAAAGCAGCCGATCTTTCCAGGGAACAATTAAGAAAGCTGCACCACCGGGTAGCTGCCCAGATTGAAAAAGAAGGGCAGTTCTGGTTTGCAACAACTGAAATGAAAGGTGAAACATGGTTCCGCATCAATCCTGTCAACATCAACACACGATTGGAGCACATCGATAAGTTGTATCAAACGCTTAAAGACACGTGCAAAGAAGTAGCAAAACAGATCGACGCCGGACGATAAGTATTTAGTTGTAGTTGCAATGCTGATCTTGCAGAAGTTTACTGCCCCTTGCTGGTCGTTAGTTCGACAACAATCCATTGTTTTTCTCGCAATGGCACAATAAATGAATCGGTTGGTTTAGAAAAAATTAAAACGATGCCGGCAACACCTCCTTCTAAAATCAGGTCGAAGAGAGCTGTGAAGAAAGATACAGTTTCAAAAAAAAGTGCTACAAAAAAGAGTCTTGCAAAATCTTACAACGAGGTCAAGCAATTTGAGGGTCACCAGTACACGGGTATGCGTGTGGGAAGAAGCCACAAGTGGTATTATGATAAAGGTGAGTGGAAGGAGACCAAGATCACCCCTGACCTTTGGGAAATTTCTTATTCCGTTACAAAACGCAGGGCAGGCAAAGCTCCTGAGGGTTCAGGCGTTCCGGTCGGTACGGAATACCACTGGTATATTTTAGCCCATCAGAACGTTCGCAAACTGAATGCAAATGACTACACAACTTCTTTGACGGGACTAAAGTTTAAGTTGGCACATAAACGGGCAGAGAAAAACAAATGGAGCGCATCGGCTAAAGCGCAGCGAAATCGTTTGGTAAAACTACTGCAGGAAATGATCGCACAGCTGCAGAAAGATCCCGTTCCTCTTGAGGTAGAATACAATGGAGAATTGTTCAAAGGTGAAGCCATTCCGCTGAATCAAACATGTCACGATGGCGTTTGCGATGAACTCGACATAACACTAAATGACCAACATCTTGGGATTATCAAATGCACAAAAAGTGGATGGAAAATGGACACCGTAAAAGATCAAAAACTTGTTGATGCAATCGGTGAGGAGATTTTCTTTTGGTATGAATGAGATGATGATGAAGAATAAAACCTTCAACCTTAAACTCTAAACTTTAAACCCGTTTATGCCCGAGCTACCCGATTTAGAAGTGTTTAGCAAAAATCTCACTAAGCGGTTCGGTGGAAAAACGTTGAAAAAAATTTCTATTGCAAACAAATCAAAAGTGAAGACGCCTGAAAAATCATTTAAAAAATTAGAAGGAGAAAAGCTTAAAGAAGTTTACCGCGAGGGAAAGGAGCTGCGGTTTTTATTCGGCAAACAAACAATAGGAATGCACCTGATGTTGAATGGCAACTTGTACCTGTTGGAAGATGAAAAATCGCAGAAGAATCAGATCATGCAAATGGTTTTTACAAACGATGATGGATTTGCCTTAACTGATTGGCAGCGGGCCGCAAACATCACGTTGAACCCTGAAGAAAAAACAGCACCTGATGCACTTTCCGAAGAAGTGAATGCCAGCCTTTTGAAACAGAAAACTTCAAAGTCCAGGACAAACATCAAAAATCTATTGATGGATCAAAAGTTCATTCGGGGAATTGGGAACGCTTACGCAGACGAAATTCTGTACAATGCACGCATACATCCGCTTTCGGTTTGCAACAAAATTCCCGATGCAAGGATCACTGTTTTGGCTAAATCAATTAAAAAAGTTCTATTGAATGCTGTGAAATACATCGAAAAACATCACCCGGATCTTATCAGTGGTGAGGTGAGAGATTTCCTGCCGATTCATCATCACAAAAAGAAAAAAAGTCCGGGCGGTTTCCCCATCAAAAAAACAGAAGTGAATAAACGAATAACTTACTACACAGACGAGCAGAATTTATTTGCCTGATGCCAACAGTTCATCTCATCATCAAAGGAAAAGTACAGGGTGTTTTCTTTCGGGCATCAGCCCGTGAAGTTGCTGAAGACACAGGTGTCACCGGATGGATCAAGAACAAGGAAAGCGGTGAAGTGGAAGCAGTGGTCAACGGGACGGACGAACAGGTTCGCAAATTTGTTCATTGGTGTGGGCAGGGTCCGACAAGGGCCGTTGTCACTGAAGTAAAGGAAACGAAAATAGCCGATCAGCAGTTCAGCACCTTCAGGGTAATTCGCGGCTCCTGAATGCCCATTCCAGCTGGCGCAATATTGGGAAAACCCGCCACAGTACTCATTTTTCTACAAATTCACCCGCCGGGTTATAGCAAAAATTACCCAGGTGCGGCTCAGCTACGTTTAAACTTTTTCAGGCATCATTTTGTTACACTCACTTGCACCAACGATTTCTAACCAAAAAAATTCGAGCGATGGAACAAAGAGGTCAACAAGAAAGTCTGGACAGACAAAATCAGGAAAACCGAGGTTTTCAGCCGTCAGAAAATCTTAATCAGCAAGAGCAGCGGGTAAACGCTGATGCTGAAAATGATAATCCGAGAAAAGGTACTTCTAACCGGGGCTTTGCTGCCATGGATCCCGAGAGACAAAGAAGAATTGCCAGCGAAGGAGGCCGAGCAGCACACAGGCAAGGCGTGGCGCATGAGTGGAGCAAAGATGAAGCAAGAGAAGCTGGCAGAAAAGGCGGTCAGATTGTTAGTCAGGACAGACAACACATGAGTGAAATTGGCAGAAAAGGTGGTCAGCGTTCCGGTACAAGACGCGGTCAAAATAATGAGCAGCAATTGTAAGAATTTGTGTTGATTTTGGTGGCTCTTATTAAACGTCCCCCGCATTGCGGCGGGGCGTTTACATTTTATCTGGTGATACATCTACATCTTTTCCACAGCGTGAAATTTTTTAGTTGTATTTACAATTTCAATGCACTTCGTTAGATATCTTCGGCGATATTGAATGGATATGAAAAAACTGACATTTTTTGTTTTCGTGCTCGTACTTTTTGCCAGCTGCAAGCCAAACGACAAGACCACAACAGACGCCCCGATTGCCAATAAAACAGAAGCCAGAGAAAATGAAGAACAAGTGGCGGATCAGGGACAACGGCTTGACACCGCAAAGTATTACAACCTGCTAAACTATCTGGCTAATGGAGATACTTCCGGCAAGTGGCCCGTGAAACCACAGCCCTTACCGAGGCCGGGAGCAATATTGCCCTTTCATCGTGTAGTGGCTTACTACGGAAATCTTTATTCCAATAAAATGGGAGCGTTGGGCAAATGGCCAAAGAAAGAAATGATTCCGCGCCTGATGGACGAGGTAAAAAAGTGGAGCGATGCAGACAGTGTTATTAAAGCAATTCCGTGTTTGCATTACATCTGTGTGACGGCACAAGGAGCAGCCGGTGCTGATGGCAAATGGAGATACCGAATGCCGCATTCGCAAATCGATACTATTCTTAATTGGGCAAAAGAGATTAATGCAATTGTATTCCTTGATGTGCAAGTAGGTTTAAGCACAGTGCAGGAAGAAATTCCTTTATTGGAAAAGTATCTTTCGATGCCTAATGTGCATCTCGCAATTGACCCCGAATTTGCTATGCTCGGTAAAGGAGGGAAAAGGCCAGGTTCTGTAATCGGCACCTTCGACGCCGCCGATATAAACTGGGTGGGCAATTACCTGGTGAATTTGGTTCAAAAAAATAATCTTCCTCCCAAAATTTATATGATCCATCGCTTCACCCAAGGTATGGTTACAAATTACCAGCAAATCAAATTACACCCTGAGTTACAAATTGTAATGGATATGGACGGTTGGGGACCTCCGGACCTCAAGCTGGGAACTTACAGACATTGGATTTACGGCCAGCCCGTGCAGTTTACCGGTTTCAAATTGTTCTATGTAAACGATACGGAAAAATCAGGAAGAAAAGAAATGATGAGCCGTCCGGAAATACTATCGCTTAAGCCCAAGCCGATCTATATTCAATACCAATAAAAACGCAACCCGGCCAGGTTGGAATTGCGAAAACATCTGCAGAATATTCCGTCGCACGATGTTTCTATGCACATAAAATATCAATTTCAGATTTCGAATTTTCATATATTGTACGTCTAAATTTTGAGCACTATGATTAAAATGCAAGTAATCGGCAATCTTGGAAAGGATTGCACAGTAAACACAGTTAACGGAAAAAATGTAATCAACTTTACAGTAGCCCATACTGAAAAGTAC
>JAEZJD010000138.1 GCA_023436425.1 Bacteroidota bacterium
TTGGCTTGTCTATAAAAATTACTTTCTTTTCTGTGGTTACGCTGCACCCGTCTTTATTTTTCAATAATGCATAATAGGTCCCCGACTCCGTTGCGCGGAAATCTGCTTTGTTAGCACCGGAGATAACAGCATTGTTTTTAAACCATTGTATGTTATCTGTGGGCTGCACCCTTAGTACCGAGCTGTCATCGCTGTCGATACAATAAGTAGACTTTCCTAATAACTCAAGAGAGTCTTCAATAATTGACGCGGTAATCTTAACAGTATCTCTGTTAGCACAACCACCGCCACTATTTCGTGCAGTTACAATGTACGATGTCGTCACAGCGGGGCTGGCAAATGGATGAGCATTGTTCGGATCCGAGAGTCCCGATGTGGGTGACCAACTGTATACGAGTCCGGGCTTAGGAGGCGACCCAATTCGGACCGGCGTTTCGTTGCACGATAAGGCATCGGCTCCTGCAATTGCTTTTACAGTTAACGTGTCGAGCAAGCGGGCATATAACGTTTGCGGGCATCCGTAGCCGGAATATGGCTCAACCTTTACTGCGATAGTTGTTCCTGGTTTGGGTGGCGGCATGGTAAGTGTTTGTTGCGTACCTAAAATATTGACCAACGTGCTGTCATACCAGGTGTAGTTCTGGTAACCGTATGGCGCAACAACATTTACTGCTGTGTCGTCGGGACAGAAGGTGGCTCCCAAAAAAGTATTGCTGCATTCCGAGTTTACATCAATGTAGGCATAACCGAAATGGCGTGTGAATGTGCAGTCGGCAGTTTTGAACGAAAGCTGAATTGTTTTTCCGGCAAGACCATCGAGGTTAATAGTCACCGCAGTCCAGTCTTTGCACCAAACAGGAGTGGGCCCTCCCGGGTTCGGCGATTCAAAAAAGCCGGGCAGCACCGTTCCATAAGGAATCCAGGTGAAGGAAGAGCAACTTATGATTGAATTGTCGGTTACGTTCTTTATCTCAATTTCCATTCTTGGTTGCTGGTACATCTCATGATTGGGATCCTGAAAAACAACCGCATAATTATAAATGAGATTGTAACGATTTTCAGTTGGTGGAATGGTAAATTGGTAAGAAATACCTTCAGCCTGACCCCCGCCTGTTTCATTGCCTAATTTTATAGAATAGCCGCTACCGTTAGGACACAACATTGGGAACCCGCCATACGGATCGTTACCCTTTCCGCTAATAATGGTATGTCTGTCCGGTATGGGACCGCTTGCGCTGAGAGAAATTACATTAGTCGCATTTTGCACCGATACTGATCCTGTGTAGCATGTCCATCCTGCAAACGTGCCGGTTTCGAAATCTATGTTGGGCGGACACACCTGACCTGTTACACGCAATGAAAAAAATACACCATTTGCTAAGCAGAATAAAAAGGACAGATGGCGGATAAAGATCTTCATATTGCCTCCGGATACAGAAGGATTGAACTGATATAAAGGTAGATGAAAAAACATGATCAATGAAAGTAAATACGCATGGCAGTCGTAAACAGTTGCAAATACAAAATGGAACTATTAATTTGGCATACTAAGAAAAATCCTCATGTATGAAAAACCAATTGCTCACAAGAGAAAACAAACCTTCTCGCAAAATCAAAAGTGCCATTCAAAAAATTGAAAGATCAGCTGACACCCGCTTCCCCAAACTTTCCGCGGCTACCAAGCTGCAGCTGATCATGGAATGCCTGTTAGAATTGACGGAAGAACAATATGCCGTAGCTGCAGCCTAATATCTTGCAGAAAAAAGTTTCCCATCTCTCTGACGGATGCGCTTGCCGCAAAAGCTTAATTTTGCCATCCTTTAAGAGGAAGACGCGTTATGTCAATTACAAAGAAGACGAAAAAAGTTACCAGGAACACTAAGAAACCCGTTACCAAAAGTGCTGAAAAACAGCCGGCCAGCGACACAGCAAAACGTGTATCAAAGATCGGCGTGTTGACTTCAGGTGGCGATTCACCGGGTATGAATGCAGCTATCCGGGCAGTGGTAAGAACAGGAATTTATCACGGGTTAGAAGTATTCGGAATCATGAGAGGTTATCAGGGCCTGATTGAAGATGATATCGTACCAATGAACACTCTTTCAGTTGCCAATATTATTCAGAGAGGTGGCACTATTTTAAAAACCGCGAGGTGTAAAGACTTCCAGACTCCCGAAGGAAGAAAAAAAGGATACGAAGCATTACACAAAAGAGGCATTGATGGACTTGTGGTTATCGGGGGTGATGGGTCGTTCCGGGGAGCTGTTGATTTTAGTCGTGAGTACAACATACCATGCGTTGGTTTGGCAGGCACGATTGACAAAGACATTCATGGCACAGACTTCACCATCGGCTTCGATACAGCTGTAAATACCGCGGTGGAAGCCATTGACAAAATACGGGACACTGCAGACGCACACGACCGCATGTTTGTGGTAGAAGTGATGGGTCGCGATGCAGGTTACATTGCCTTACACAGCGGCATCGCAACAGGAGCAGAAAACATTTTGATCCCGGAAAAAAGGACGAACATCCAGGCAGTGATAAACCAGTTGATGGAAAAAGAAAGAAGGAAGAAACTTGTAAATATCATTGTTGTTGCCGAAGGCGATGAGTTTGGCGGAGCAGACGATGTGGCACGTCAGCTGAGAAAAAGGCTCCCGAATGTAGAAACAAGAGTTTGCATCTTGGGTCACATTCAACGCGGCGGATCACCCACATGTATGGACAGAGTTATCGCCAGCCGTATGGGTTTTCACGCCGTAGAATCATTGGTGGAAGGCAGACACAATGTTTTTGTCGGCATCCAGAACAACAGGATGAACTACATTCCGCTGGCAGAGGTACATCGCAAAAGAGGAACGATTGGTGAAGAATGGATGAAGATTGTTAAGATTCTTTCGATATAGTTTTCAATTGTGGTATTGCAGGCGATATTTGGTACCGCGCTGCAACTGTCTATTAAGCTAACGTTGCGTCGCACTCTTCAACGGCAACAATTCCATTGAACAAAAAAACAAATGCTGATTCGGAGACCACAACATTATGAGTAAAAACTTAGATCAATATTTTCATCGGGAAATGAATAAAACGGCAGGCATTGAACATGCCTACCACCGAACCAAGATTGTCGCCACTGTCGGACCGGCGTGCGACACTTATGAAAAACTGCTTCAGCTGGTAAAATGCGGCGTGAACGTATTTAGATTAAATTTTTCCCACGGCACGAACGATGACAAGAAAAAAATAATTGATTATATCCGCCAGATCAACAAAAATGAGCCTTACACAATTGCCATTCTCGGCGACCTGCAAGGACCGAAACTCCGAGTGGGAGAAATGGAAAATGGCGGCATTGTTGTCAATTCTGGCGACATACTAACATTTACAAACGAGAAGCTGGTTGGCTCGAAAGACCGCATTTACGTCTCGTATCCCAATCTGCACAAGGACGTAAAAATTGGAAATAAAATTTTGATCGACGACGGCAAGCTGGAGGTGCAGGTAAAAAGTGTTTTGCGAAACAACGACGTTCAGGTGCAGGTCACGCTTGGCGGAATGCTTTCCTCCAAAAAAGGCATCAACTTACCCGATACAAAAATTTCGCTTCCGGCACTTACGGAAAAAGATCTTGTTGATCTGGAATTTATCATAGAACAGGAACTGGATTGGGTGGCACTGTCATTTGTGCGCAGCGTAAAAGACATAATCATTTTACGCAATAAACTGCACGAGAGCAAAAGCAAAACAAAGATCATTGCAAAAATCGAGAAGCCCGAGGCACTCAACAACCTGCGCGACATTATTGTGGAAAGTGACGCAGTGATGATTGCCCGCGGAGATCTGGGTGTGGAGTTACCGATAGAACAAATTCCGCTGATTCAAAGAAATATTATTCGAAAATGCCTCCATCGAGCAAAGCCGGTGATCGTTGCTACGCAAATGATGGAAAGCATGATCGAGAGAAATAAACCAAACCGAAGCGAAATAACCGATGTGGCAAATGCGGTGCTCGAAGGTGCAGATGCTGTGATGCTGAGCGGCGAAACGGCAACCGGCCAACATCCAACCCTGGTGGTGGAAACGATGCGCAAGATTATTACGGAAGTAGAACGAACTGAGTATCGCTACAATCTGGAAGACATACTTACACCGCAACCGCACTCCCCTTCTTACATCAGTGATGCGGTCTGCTACAACGCATGCAAACTTTCGCACGATGTGCAGGCGGACGCACTTATCGGCATGACACAAAGTGGCTACACCGCCTTTATGATCAGCAGCTACAGGCCTAAGGCGCCTCTTTACATTTTTACCAAAGAGCGTTCGTTGGTCAACCAACTCAGTTTAAGCTGGGGCTGTCGTGCCTTTCATTACGGCGAAGAGGAAAGTCTTGATGACATCATTTTCGATCAGATCAACATATTGTGTGAACGCGGATTTTTGAAACATGGTGATGTGGTGGTAAGCACAGGAAGCACTCCGGTGCACCTGCATTTACCTACCAACATGGTGAAGATTACAAAAGTGGAATAGTCAACTGATGGGTGAATAGACAATGGTAAATGGTTCATGCTTAATCTCTAATCTTCAAGTTGTCTATTCATCTTTATTCTTCATTTCCTATCTATAAATTGTTCGTCACATCCACACGCATAAAATAACCGCAGCAATAATTTGCCCGATGATGTGAAATGCGCCATCAATCAGATGCAATCCAAATGGCTTTTGAGTGTACAGGTAATTAATACTCACGGTCATTGCAGAAAAGCAGAACCCCGTCAGCGCTCCAAGCTTTATACCTGATTGCACACCGCCAACAACGTCCATTCGGTTGGCGAGGATTGCTAACCCAAGGGTAATAATGAAGAACGCAATAAATGCAAGAATCATTACTGCTGCAACTCCCTTTTTCGCATCCGGATCGCTCATGTCTATGTTCTGGTATTCCACCCACTTCTTTTGAAATAAAAACGAGTACCAGATTGCTCCAAGGGCATAATAACCTAATGCGGCAACAAGAACATGCAGCCAGTTAATGTCTGAAAAAATAGAACTGCTCATATGTTTGGTTTTGGTATTTTGTGAAAATTAGAAACAATTTTTTACAACTAATAACCGGTTGATGTACGATGTTATCGTTTTGGGCGCAGGTGCTGCAGGTCTGATGGCTGCACACGAATTTGCCTTGGCAGGTAAAAATGTTTGCATCCTTGAAGCAAGAGAAAGAATAGGCGGAAGAATTCTCACGATAAATGATTCAAACTTCTCCACGCCGGTTGAAGGCGGAGCAGAATTTGTTCATGGCGATTTGAAGCTGACTATGTCTCTTTTGAAAAAAGCTGAAATTGAATACTTCGAAGTTGCAGGCAGTACGTGGCAAAAACACAACGACAAACTGCAAAGGCAGGAAGATTTTATTGAAGATTTTTCGGAGATTAGTAAGTTTTTGGAGCAGCTGCAGCGGGATGTGTCGGTAAAAACTTTCATAGAAGAATATTTGCAAGGCGAGGAATTTGAGGAATCGCGTTTCACAATCAAAAACTATGTAGAAGGTTACTATGCTGCTGACATTTCGAAGGCGAGTACATTTAGCCTCAGAGAGGAACTTTCCAACTCAGGTGATCCTCAATACAGAATTGAAGGTGGTTATAATAAGCTGATCGATTTTTTACATTCGGAAATATCGAGCCGCGGAGTAGAAGTTTTACTGCAACATGCAGTTGATAAAATTAGTTGGCGAAAAAATGCTGTAGAAGTATATGCGGGAGATAAAAAGTTCACGTCAAAAAAAGTGCTCGTTACTGTTCCGATTGGAGTTCTACAATCTGAATTCATAGGTTTTTCACCGGAAATTCCGTTTATTAAAGAAGCGCTGAGGGTGCTAGGATATGGGGCTGTTATAAAAATCGTTTTCGAATTTGATGAACCTTTCTGGAAGGATAAAAAGAATACATCAGGCAACAACCTCTCCGACGTTCAATTTATTTTTTCCGGTGAAAAAATCCCAACGTGGTGGACACAACATCCAAAAAAATCAGCGGTGCTGACGGGATGGCTCGGAGGCCCGAATGCACAACATTTAAGTGGGCTGACGGATGGCGAACTTGTGGACACAGCATTGACTACATTAGCGCACATATTCAATGTAACAACGGATTTTCTGAAACAGATGCTGGTTACAAAAGCAGTTTTCAATTGGCAGAAAGATGAATTCAGCCGCGGCGCCTATTCGTATGATGTTGTGCACGGTGATCGTGCAAAAAACATTCTGTCTGCCGGTGTGGAGAACACGATTTTCTTCGCCGGTGAAGGCTTGCATCAAGGTGTGGAAATAGGAACCGTAGAGGCAGCGCTCGCCAACGGAAAGGACACAGCACAAAGACTTATCGCAACCTTGTAAAGCAGGCGCAGCAAAACAAAAATGGTATGGTTTTGTTGGGATATTATCTAAACGTAGATTATGAAAGGAAGTAGAAGTCAATCAAATATGCAGAATAAGCAAATGGTAAGTCATCGCCCGATGCCGGAAAACAAGGATGATTTAGATTCCAGAAGCAACGAAGAATGGCAAACGAAAGGCGACGATGTCACACATGGAAAAAAACAACGGAAAACAGGTCATTTGCATGATAGAGGTAAAGACAGATCCCGCTAACAGCGGGATTTTTTTTGAACTGTACCTGCCGCAATCTCCGAAAGCTGTTTCTTATCTTAGCCAGCTAAAAAAAAGGATATGCCCGAAGCGCTTGCGGAAATCAATACGATAGACGCATTTGAAAGAATTGCAGTAAAAATATTTTCGAATCTTCAACAAGGATCTGTCATTGCGGCGCAGCAAATTGCTAAAGTGATCCGCGAAAAACAGGCGCAAAATCAAAAATGTGTTCTCGGATTAGCCACAGGCTCCACACCGCGACCTCTGTATGAAGAGCTGGTTCGGTTGCACAAAGAAGATGGATTGAGTTTCCAAAACGTTGTCACTTTCAACCTCGACGAATACTATCCAATTGACAAAGACGTTTGGCAAAGCTATAACAGCTATATGCACAGATACTTGTTCGATCACATTGACATTGATCGGAACAATATTCACATTCCGGATGGAGAGCTGCCTAAGGCCGATGTGAAAAAACATTGCGCAGACTATGAGAAAAAAATTGAGGATGCAGGCGGCATTGACTTGCAGATTTTAGGCATCGGCAATAATGGACACATTGGTTTCAATGAGCCTGGCTCCAGCATTTATTCCAAAACGCGTTTGATAAATCTTGATAATAACACAAGGCTTGCTAACGCTTACGAGTTTGCAAATATTTCGCAAGTGCCTCGCCTTGCTATTACGATGGGGATTAGCACGATTTTGAAAGCAAAAAAAATCATTCTGCTGGCGTGGGGTCAGGGCAAAGCTCCCGTAGTGCAGAAATCTGTGGAAGGAAATGTAACAGAAAGTGTTCCTGCCAGCCTGCTGCAACAACATCATGATTGCGTTTTCATATTAGATACTGCAGCTGCTTCCGAACTAACAAGGTTCAAATCTCCGTGGCTTACCGGTGAAATAGAATGGACACCACAGATGATAAAAAAAGCAGTGGTGAACACAGCGCTCAAAGCAAATAAACCTGTTCTTTCGCTCACCAACAACGACTACAATGAGTTTGGGTTAAGTGATTTGCTTGTGGAAAGAGGCGACGCTTATGAAGTGAATTTGCAGGTGTATTATATGCTTCGGGATAGCATCACCGGTTGGCCGGGAGGCAAACCCGACGCAATTATTCCGAACCATCCCGAAAGGTCAGATCCGTACCCAAAAAGAGTGATCATTTTTTCACCACACCCGGACGATGATATAATCAGCATGGGTGGAACTTTCCAGAGATTGCATGATCAGGGACACGACGTCCATGTTGCTTATCAAACTTCCGGCAACATTGCCGTTACCGACGAATTCGTCACTCGTTTTCTCGATTTTGCTGTCGGCTTCGATGAAATTGCAGGCATTAGCAGCGAACATTCCGAGCGTATTTTTCTTGAAGCGAGAAACTTCATTGCTACGAAAAAGAAAAATGAAGTTGACACCCCGCTCATTCGTTCCATCAAAGGATTAATTCGCCGTTGCGAAGCGAAAGCCACTTGTCGCTATGTTGGCATCAGGGAAGAAAACGTCCATTTCCTGAATCTTCCATTTTACGAAACAGGTACCGTCGAAAAAAAGCCGATGAGTGAAGATGATGTGCAACTGACAATTGACCTGCTGAAAACCATAAAACCTCACCAGGTATTTGCCGCAGGCGATTTAGCGGATCCTCATGGCACGCACAAAGTTTGTCTCGACGTAGTCCTTGAAGCGATGAAAAGGCTGAAGGCTGAAGGTGCGCAGTGGGTAAATGATTGCTGGTTGTGGTTGTACAAAGGCGCATGGCAGGAATGGAACATCGAAGAAATAGAAATGGCAGTACCGATGAGTCCTGATCAGGTGCGAAAGAAACGGTATGGCATTTTCATTCATCAATCGCAAAAAGATATGGTTCCGTTTCAGGGTAGTGATGCACGTGAATTTTGGCAAAGGGCAGAAGAGCGGAATGCAGATACAGCCGCAATCTATGCCCAGCTCGGGCTGACGCACTATGCAGCCATTGAAGCTTTTGTACGGTACAATTACTGAACAAAAAATTAAAAGTGCGTAGTTAATTGAATTTAGAAGAAACGATTAGCCGCATTTCTTTATTTTTGCTGCCCGATTACGGCCCCGTAGCTCAACTGAATAGAGCATTTGACTACGGATCAAAAGGTTTCAGGTTTGAATCCTGACGGGGTCACAGTTAAGTAACGGAAAAGCCGCTTCAGAGCGGCTTTCGTATTTTTCTCATTCGTTTGTTTAGATACCAGCGTGTTTAGCTCGCAGCAAATTGTTCCGGCAACAAAACGCTCGAACAACTGCGTTCTCCCTGTGGCATAGATTTTTACACTTTCCGTGCATGATTTGTTTCCACAAATGCAACAAAAATTTCATCCTTGTTGTAACGTTTCTTTTCAGCCTCAATGTATTCGCAAACGATACATCGTTGCTTAAAACAGCTGACACAATCGATAAAAATCTGTTTTACCGCATCGACACACCGCCACGGCAGGTGTACAAAATAAATATTGCGGGAACCCTCATTGCAGGTGTAGCCGCCACTGCTGCGAACATAATCGCGATAAACAACATTATTCACAACAAACCGGACCTGACATTGGAAGAAGTACAGGCGGTAAATCGCAACAGCGTCAATCGTTTCGACCGGTGGGCTTTGGATTTAGATCCTACCAAGAGAGATAAAAACTATGCACGTTCCGATCACGTGTTAACCGGCATATTTGCAATGTCAGGCGCTTCCATTTTGTTGAATAAAGACACCAGAAAAGATTGGCTGCGCTTGGCGCTGATGTATTACCAGACTCAGTTCGTCACCTTCGCTGTTTACGACTTCAGCCCGTTCGGTCCGACGTTTCAAAATAAGTTAAGACCGGTAGTTTATTATTCCTACTTTCCAATTGAACTGCGCCGCCGTGGCAATCAAAAAAATTCTTTTTACAGCGGCCATGTTGCAAATGCCACGTCTGCCACCTTCTTCGCGGTAAAAGTTTTCAGCGATTATCATCCGGAGCTCGGTCGAAAAAAATATTTGTTATATGGTCTTGCTTCCATTCCACCGCTTGTTAATGGCTGGCTCAGGATAAAAGCATTGGCACATTTTCCTTCCGACGTTTTAGCGGGCTATCTGATTGGTGGCGCATTTGGAATTCTCATACCCGAACTGCACCGGATTAAAGGTCCACGCCTGCAACTGAACACATATTTTGATGGATACAGTAAAGGAATGCAGCTGACCTGGAATATTGCACCACGAAAGAGAGAACTGAAGCCGGAAATCCTTTTACGTTAGGCCCAGCTGTATAATTTGTACGCAATTCGTTGCTTCTCCAGATACGTTTTTATTTCCAGCACGCAGTCGCAGTCGTTAAACTTCGTGACCAATGCTTCCAATAAATCTTTTCGCGCAAACGGATTCAAATTCAAAACATGCCGCAATTCAGCCACACTTTCTTCAGGAAGAATGACAGCATATTCACAATGTAAGTCGCCGTACTGGGCTAACACTTCTTCACCGCTTTCTAACGCTTCAATTACCAGTTCACCACCTTCAAAGCCAGCTGTAATATGGATTTCAATACCATCATTGCTATAATGAAACAAAGTTCTTTTCATTTTTCACGTATTTAGAACGTAAAGATGAAAAGGCTGATAGCATCCTATTTGCAAAGTGAATTTTATTCTAAAAAAAATTTGGAAACGCGTAATGTTGTTTAGTCGAGCCATTGAAACTCTTCAGCTCGCGGCATTTTGTTGAAAACATTATGCACAATTTCCGGAGGTGTGAACAGCTTTCTTAACTGCAAATTGATCCATGCACCATCGAGATTAATGATTGCAGCAAGATCGCTGCTCTTAAAAATTTGGTGCTGAATGGTCCAACGTGAGAAATCTCTTTTTCCTTTTTTTACGGCGAGGTCCATGCACACCTCGTCACCGAGGCGAATCTCTCTTCGAAAAATACATTCCTCACGAAAGATGATGGGACCAAACTGCATCTTGTTCATCACTTCCGATGTGAGGCCATACTCGTTTAAAAACTCAATCCTGCAGAAGGCACCCCAATCGTAGTAAACGGAATGGCGCAAATGAAAATTAGGGTCAAGATCTGCCCATCTTATTTGCATATTTCTGCTGAACTCATTCATCGGATTCTGTTTATAAAAAGACGAAAAGCGTGTTTAACGACGCTGGTGCAAAAGACGGCTAAATTAATTTATCATTCACAAGTGAGAATGGATGAGAAGATTATTTTTGTTGCTTAACAAATAAAGATGAAAAAAATTCTGTTCCTATTTTTAAGTGTTGCTGTCTTAAGTGCGTATGGCCAAAAAACTCCTCCGAAAAAACCAGCCACCCCCGCTCCCGCGAAAAAGCAAAGTGTTGTTTTGAAAACTTTGGAAGATTCAGTGGCATATGCGATTGGGGTTAATGCTGCAAGTTTTTACAAACAACAAGGCTTTAAAAACCTGAATACAACTTTGATGTCGCAGGCTATTAAAGATGTTTTTGCAAGTGCGCCAACACAAATTCCGGAAATGGCGTGTAACGAAATAATTATGAAGTACATGGATGTTTTGCAGAAAGAGAAAGCAAAACCAACGATAGCAGCAAGCGAAAAATTTTTGGCTGAAAACAAAAAGAAATCTGAAGTAAAAACCACTGCATCCGGTCTGCAGTATGAAGTGATTACACAAGGAACAGGTACAAAGCCAACGGCTGCCGATACTGTCGTTGTTAATTATCGTGGGACATTGGTCGATGGAACAGAGTTCGACAATTCATACAAAAGAGGACAGCCAATTGAATTTCCGCTGAACAGAGTTATTCCAGGTTGGACAGAAGGTTTGCAACTTATGTCTGCCGGATCGAAATACAAATTCTATATTCCCTACCAACTTGCTTATGGCTTACATGGCAACGGCGGCATTCCGGGTGGCGCAGCTTTGATATTCGAGGTGGAGCTACTGAATGTGAAGCAAGCGAAGTA
This sequence comes from Bacteroidota bacterium, assembly GCA_023436425.1. GTDB lineage: Bacteria > Bacteroidota > Bacteroidia > Chitinophagales > Chitinophagaceae > Flavisolibacter. The sequence continues at coordinate 11,628 of JAEZJD010000138.1, forward strand.
GAACGATAACTCAAATTCATTTGAAAGGGCATCATTGAGATGCTCTTTTTTTATGCTGATTGCAAAATGTGATCTTGCGACCACTTGAGTGCTTTTTGAAATTGCTCTTTTTCAGTCAGGTTGGTGTTGTCCAGTTCAATTGCATCATCGGCTTTTCTGAGCGGACTTACATCACGGTGAGAGTCAATATAGTCCCGTAGTTCAAGGTTGGTTTTCACTTCATCTATGGTAACGTTTGGATTTTTCTCGAACAACTCTTTAAATCTCCTTTCCACCCGAACTGCATTGTCGGCAGTCATAAAAATTTTTAGTTCTGCGTCAGGAAAAACAACTGTTCCAATATCCCTGCCGTCCATCACGATTCCCCTGCCCTTGCCAAGCCTTTGTTGTTGCGCTACGGCAAATTCCCGCACTTCTTTGATGGCTGCCACATCGCTTACTTTTTCTGCTATTACCAGATCGCGAATGACATACTCTACATTCTCACCATTCAGGTAAATTTCACTCGCTTTACTGTGGGAATTATAAATGAATTCGAGCGAAATATCTTTCAATGCTGCCTTCACTTCTTTTGGATCCGTCCAATCGACATGGTTGCGCAGAAAATATAATGTTATAGCACGGTACATGGCGCCACTGTCAACGTACACATAATTCAGCGCCTTTGCCAACTGTTTAGCGAGTGTGCTTTTGCCACACGATGACCAACCATCTATGGTGATAATGATCTTCTTCACGATTGCAAAAATGGCAATGATATGTTAGTTGACAAAATCGTAAGTAGTGCAAAAATGTGAGGCAGCGTGGTTATAGTATATTTATATAAACTAATAGTTATGAGAGGAGTCATTTTCACTGCATCCTGCATCATCGTTAGCTTAACTGTGTCTGCACAAAAAAAGAATAAAATAAAGGATACCGTGCAAACTTTACAAATTCTGAATGTGATATCAGATCCGGTTGAAGTTGACTTTGATCCTACGTTGTTTTTCTTAGCTTGTGCAGACATTAAATCTCCCCACAAAACGGCTTCAGAATGGCTGAAGTATGTTTCTGCAAC
>JAEZJD010000186.1 GCA_023436425.1 Bacteroidota bacterium
AACATGGAAGGACCCGTGTCGTCCACTATGCAGAAAATTGGAGAAGGTTTCAGCTCGGATGAATCGAAAAGAGAAGCTGACAAAAACAGAGACGAACGAATGTAGTCAGTGAACGAAAATCTGTATCCGTAGAAGTTCCTTCATCCATCATCGGTTTTCGCTACATGAGCGCCGGTGTTAATCACCCTATTGCCTGAGCCTACTCAGTTATCATCCTATTACCCGATAATACTTTTGGCGGCTGGTCAAAAAGACAGATGAAAACGAAAAATAAGTGGCTGATAGCATTATCCGGCATGATGCTGCAGTTGTCAATAGGCTCTATTTATGCTTACAGCGTTTGGATGAAGCCAATCAGCAGTTTACAAAATTGGAATGCACAACAATTGAAGTTGGCGTTTAGTCTCGCCATTTGCTTTTTGGGGCTTACCGCGGCTTTCATGGGTGAAGGGTCAAAACGGATCGGGCCAAAGAAAAGCGGTTTGGTAAGCGCTGCGTTTTTTTCTGTTGGACTGCTTGGTTCGGGCATCGCGGCTTCCATTAGTTCTTTAACGCTGTTTTACTTAAGCTATGGTGTTTGCAGTGGCATTGGTTTGGGACTTGGTTACATCACGCCGGTATCGGTGGTAGTGAAATGGTTTCCGAGTAAGCCGGGATTTGCGTCAGGATTGGTTATCATGTCGTTTGCAGCAGGATCTATTTTGGCGTCACAAGTCATATCTCCTTTAGTGAGCAGCCTCGGTGTGCCGGGAGCATTTTATGCACTTTCGTTGTTCTATGTTGTTGTGATGACAGTTGCATCATTGTATCTCGCTTTGCCGAATGAAGTGCAGCATGAAAACAAAAATCTAGTCAACAATACACAGGCTGTCTCTCTGTTTACTGATCGCCGATTTTACGGATTGTGGTTGATGCTGTTCCTGAATACCACCTGCGGTATTGCGCTTATTGCGATTGCTGCGCCATTGTCGAGAGAAATGCTCGGAATCGGTGAAGCCGCAGCAATTTTGTTTGTCAGCCTAATTGGGTTGTTCAATGGAGTTGGAAGGCTGCTCTGGTCCACTGTTTCGGACAGGATTGGCAGGTGGAATACATACGCCATCTTTTTCCTGTTGGGATTCGTTTGTTTTGTCTTTTTATCTGTAACCAGGAACATTTTTCTTTTTCAATTGCTTGTATTTGTCATTATCAGTTGCTACGGCGGTGCCTTTGCCACAATGCCTGCTTTCATCAAAGATGTTTATGGACAGGATCGGGTAGGACCGGTGTTCGGCTATGTACTCACCGCGTGGGCTGCAGCTGCTTTTGCCGGTCCGTGGCTGATTTCCGTTAGTAAAAATTACAGTTTGATCTTTTATTGCTTTGCAGCACTCCTTGCCATCGCATTCTCAATAAGTTTTGTCCTTCGCCGGCAGTTAACTGCTGTCACGAATGTATCGTTTGCTCACATGGTAGATTCAAATCCGGTAAGTTGATGATGAAAAAAAAGAGCCAGGTTTCCATGGCTCTCTTAACAATTCAATTCGTATCTCTTATTTGAATAAACCACCCAAAAGTGCCAGGATACTTTCCAGCGGAATTGCCTGCAGGATGTCAGAAACTGAAAAGTTGTTTCCAAGCAAACTTGCTAATGCAACGTCGTTTGCTGATGTGGTATTCAAAGAACTTCCGTTGCTGATCTGGCTCAAAAATGATTGACTGTTTGCAGCTCCGAATGTACTTGTGGATCTTCTCTGGTCTGATTTTCCGCCATGTTGTTTTGCACCCCGTGATTGCATCTGCTGCACCATTGCGTCATACTTCTGGGTTTGCTCATAATTGAGGATCGATCTGAAGTTCGCCTGGTGTCTTTGCATCAGCGTTTGCATCGCATATCTTTTCTGTTCCTGTGTTAAGGAAGTGTTGCTGCGAAGTGATTGCATATCGGTTTTAAACTGAGTGTTTAGTTGCTCTGCCCTCGCTCTTTGATCGGAAGTAAGATTCAGTTCGTCATAAAACTTCTGAAACATAGTTCCTGAGCGGCCATTCATTTCGCCGTTGCGGCTTTGGCGGTTGTACTGACCTTGTTTTTGGCGACCGTGTTGACCGTCTTTTTGACGGTTCCAGTTACCTGAATTCTGAGCCATAACAGAGCCAAAAGCCAGGGCAATAAAAAGTGTGCTGAGTAAAAGTTTTTTCATGGTTATTGTTGTTGTTTAAATGAAGAAAGTACATAGATAACTATTGGTCATTCATGTTTAACCGGTGCATGTTAATTACAGTTAATAGTTAGCCAGCGGACATTTGCAATGCTTTCACTTTTGTGTCTTCGCTATATTTACGCATTATGAAAACTGCCAACGAACGCTTTTATTCCGGCATGAGCGGTGTGGCGCTTCCAATGCGCAGAGCAGAGTACCCGACTGAGTTTCAGAGCAAAAGTAGATTGCAGTATTATGCTTCTATGTTTAACAGCGTTGAGGTAAATAGTATCTTTTACAAACTGCCCAGAAATGCTACCGTTGCCAATTGGCGGGAGAGTGTTCCCGATTATTTCAGGTTTACATTTAAAGTTTCTAAAAACAATCACACACGCAAAGGAGTTAAACTTCCACGAAGAAGACGTAAATGCGTTTGTGAATACGGTGGCAGAAGTAAAAGATAAAAAAGGATGTTTGCTGGCGCAATTTCCACCGTCGCTAAAGGTTAGCAGCATTAATTCGTTGCAAAATGTAATTGAATCTCTTTGCAAAGCCACTGCTGACGAATGGCGGATAGCTGTGGAGTTCAGAAATGCATCCTGGTACGAGAGAGAAGTATATGAACTGCTGAATGAGTACAACATCACGTTGGTTCTTCACGATATTGCTGCATCAGCCACACCGCTGACGACCTTAATCGGCAGTTTTGTTTATCTGCGTTTTCACGGACCCGAACCCCGTTACCGTGGTGACTATGCTGATGAAGTGTTGAAAAAATATGCCGGGCAGATCAGCGATTGGATCAATGATGGGAACACGGTGTTTGTGTACTTCAACAACACGATGGGAAATGCAGTCAGCAACTTGCAAACATTAAACAGCTATGTTTTGGAGAGGATCTAATTTCCCCCCCCTTAATTTTTCTGCTAAATAATTATCTTAATAAAATAATTATTCAGCAATGCGCCTGTTAAATCTGAAATCTAAATATGCAGTAGTAAAAATCAGAGATAAAGCTGCTGCCAAACCAGTGGTCAAAAACAACTATCGTAATCTGCACCGGTGGATGATCATTCCAATGGTTATTATGCAACTTGGAATATTTAGAGATTATTGGGGCGATTTTTCTGAAAATGCATGGTCTGTTCACATTCATTACATAACAGGTTCTATTTGGTATTTATATCTGATCGTCCAACCCTATTACGCCACTCACGGGCAAATTGCACGGCACCGAACGAACGGAATTATTGGAATGTTTGTAGCGGGCGGTGTTTGCCTAACTGCATTAAGCATGATGCACAGGGATATCGCCACTACGGAGCGGTTTGCACAGGCGCCAGAGCGATTCGGACCTTTTGAACCGTGGTTCTTTTTTGGTGTCGCTGCAGTAGAAATAGTAATGATGACTGCTTTTGGATATGCGGTGTTGAAAAGCATCATCCATCGCAAACAGCTTGAAGATCATGCGTGGTGGCTAATCTCCACTGTTTTTATCATTATGATGCCTGCCTTGGGACGCGGAATACAAAACGTTTACGTTGGATTTAATATCAAGCATTGGCCCAACATAGATATTATGCTTCCTCTCTACATCACGCAGCTGATCATTGTCGGCATGTTGTTATTCGCCGCACAGAAATACAGAAAACTGAATCATCCTGCAACTTATTTAGCGCTGGCAGTGAACTTTTTTATTTTTCTGCTTGAGCCGTTGGGAAGATCAGTGGCTGTCCAATCTTTTTTGAAAACTATCATCAAAGCATAGCAGCGATAAAATACCTGCTCAATACCGTTTTTATTGTGGCGTACCTGCGGTTTGTCTCGATTGCAAAAGAGCAAGGGCAGCGGCAGCAGCTTTTGCCAATATATGAGTACCCGATATTTCTTCGGATGAAGGTTGTTTTTGTGTGCGGAAATAAGTTCCAAAAGTTCCAAGCACTTTGTCATCAGCATCTTTGATGGGCAGACTCCAGGCGCCAACAAATCCCAATGAGCACGGCAAATGTCTGAGCTCCGACCATTTGTTATCCGCGTAAAAACTGGGAGTGAGAACGATTTTTCCAGTTGCTGCAGCGGCAGCGCACGTACCAACATTTGCATCCGGCTTCAATCCGTCAATTGCCTGCAGGTAGTCCGCGGGTAATTGAGGAGATGCGGCATTGCGTAAGAGCCCATCTCCATCTATCATCAAAATAGAAACAACAGAGTCGGGACCCGAAGCTTTTTCTGCAGCAGATGCGAGGAAAGAAAGTACGTTTTTCGGGTCCTCTCTTGATTGCAGCATTTGTACAGCTTTATCGTGTGCCCCCGTGTATATCGATGTAAGCATTTATTGAAAGTAAAGAATTCATTCGCAACTCTGCGTTTCTCGCACTTATTTGATCTTCTTTTTTATGATTATGTTTTTCAGATTGATTTCAAAGGTTCTTTGTTGGCCTGCTTCAGCGGTCTCATGAATGTATTTTGGTAAGCCATTTGTTTTACTCGTATCTGAACAATTGTGGAATTGTATCACTGTAGAAAAACAGTATGGCAGCGATCGTTTCCACAAAAAAACATTAGACTATGAAAAGCAATATCCGAATTCAGATGAGAACATTTGTGGTATGCGTAGTGAGTACGGCGATGTGTGTATTGTTTAATCAAACAGCTAACGCTAACAATACGTCAGAACGAAATCTTTACAATAGTGCCGCTATAGCAAATATAATAGGCCTTGACACCGATACATCAGGATCAAACAAGAATCCATCGCCTGTAAAAGGCGGATGTAGGAAAGAAGGTTGTAATGTATTTGCTGAAGTGGACAAGTCGGAGCAGATGATGTATGTATATGTTGGGGGAGAACTGGAGCATACGTTTCCGGTGTCGACGGGTAGGTCAACTCACCCAACCCCTGACCTGGACTTGCGTCCTTCAGGTCCGCTTTATAAAAAATATACGTCAACAAAATATCCTGAGGGCGACTACCAGGGAATGGGAAACATGCCTTATGCTGTGTTCTTAAAAGGTGGTTACGCCATTCACGGCACTACCACCGGCAGCATTCCTAAACTTGGCAAAAAAGCTTCACACGGATGTATTCGTTTGCACCCGGAAGACGCCAAACTGTTTTACGATCTGGTAAACTCCGTTGGTTTGGAGAATACATGGGTGACAGTGCACCCGTAAATCACTTGTGGGAAGGCATGGTGTTCACTTGCCGGTGAACACCATCATCCTGCAACTTTAATTTTCCTGCTCAGCCATGAGTCTTTAACGGGAATAATCCAGTTGCTTTCCAACTCTTTTTTGGTCAGAACTGTATTGTTGAAATACAAGGTATCCGGTCCGATGAAGAGATTATCAAGAGCGTAATTCAACTGCGTCATTGGAAGGATCTGCACCTTGTCGCCGACAACAAATGCGAGATTGCTGCGGTCGAAAAAGTCCACGTTGAATTTGTCACCGAGTTGCTTTACAAAATGCACAGAACTGTCGGTGCTGCAGCCTCCGACCTTTACAGTCGTTTCGTCTGTCATCAGCACAAGAAACTGACCGAAGAACAGATTGCCGTACGCATTCACTTCATCACCATGAGAC
>JAEZJD010000224.1 GCA_023436425.1 Bacteroidota bacterium
ACTTAACACCATTGTTTCCTTTTGAAAAGTTGAATCTGTTCACAAGTCCTACAGATTATTCAACCAGGATAATGGATTTGTTTACTCCTATCGGTAAAGGTCAAAGAGGATTAATCGTTGCGCAGCCGAAAACAGGTAAAACTATGCTTTTGAAAGCAGTGGCGAATGCCATTGCAGCTAATCATCCTGAATGCTATCTAATGGTGGTGCTGGTGGACGAGCGACCTGAGGAAGTTACCGACATGGAGCGCAGTGTAAAAGCAGAAGTGATCGCGTCGACTTTTGACGAGCCTGCGGAAAAACACGTAAAGGTTTCCACCATTGCTTTGCAAAAGGCAAAACGTTTGGTTGAGTGTGGTCACGATGTGGTGATTCTGCTTGATTCCATAACCCGCCTCGCACGTGCACACAACACTGTTGCGCCAGCTTCAGGAAAGGTCTTATCCGGCGGTGTTGAGGCAAACGCGATGCAAAAACCAAAGCAATTTTTCGGTGCTGCCCGTAAAATCGAATTCGGTGGATCATTAACCATTATCGCTACTGCTCTTGTAGACACCGGTTCAAAGATGGACGAGGTAATCTTTGAAGAATTCAAGGGAACCGGCAATATGGAACTACAGCTGGATCGCCGGTTATCTAACAAACGGATTTTCCCGGCTATTGATCTCACTGCTTCATCTACCAGACGCGATGACCTCCTTTTGGAAAGAGACGTCTTGCAACGTATGAACCTGCTTCGCGTGTACCTCACAGATATGAATACGGAAGAATCAATGCATGAGCTTCTCAAAAGAATGCGTGGTACTAAAGACAACCAGGAATTTCTCGCGTCCATGAATGGTTGATTCAGCTGGTGTACACCTGTAGACATTCGCGCCTTTCGAGCTCATTTTGCCGCCTTCGGTGGCCTCATTTTTGTTCCAACAGAACCTGAACAAAAAAGATAGCATATGAAAAAAAAGATTTTCGGCTTCTTCGCAGCATCTGTATTGTTGGGAACGGTAGCTTGTAACAATGAAAGCGAAACCACAGCAACCACCGATTCAATGAACACAGATTCGGCAACCGTAACAACTACAACAACAACTTCAACTGATTATGCTGCAAAAGCAGATTCAATAAGGATCAACAGCGAGGCAGGAAACTACCTCAATCCAAAAACAGGAAAACCCATTAAACTTCAGATGGACGTGCAGACAGGTCAAGTGACTAATGCTGAAACCGGCGAACCGGTGTGGCGTTATGTTGACCGCAGAAACTGGTGGGTATACGGCGGTGACAATTGGGATCAAGTGGGCGAAGCAAAAATGGACAATGGCAAACTCGTGTACAGAACAGACGATGATAAATGGGTAACTTATGATGTGCGGTGGGCGAATGACGACGTGCAGCTAGAAAAAGACTGGAAGGCAAAATATGGAGACACAAAACTCAAGGTCGGCAAAGATGGTGATGTAAAAGTGAAAGATGAACAAGGAAAAACAAAGTACGACGCGGACGATAAAAGAGTAAAAGTCGATAGCTCGAGATAGTATATGTGTTGAAACATATTGAAAGAAAGTTGTCGTCTAGACAGCTTTCTTTTTTTGTATTAGGGAAAGTAATTTTATCCGGTGGAGAAAACGAGGTTAACCATAAAAGAATTCTTGCAGAGGTCAGCAGACGGGGTTGTCATCGACGTTCGCTCGCCGGCGGAATTCAATCATGCGCATATTCCGCAGTCGATCAACATTCCTTTATTCAATGATGAAGAGCGCAAGATTGTGGGAACAGCATACAAGCAACAAACCCGCGAGCACGCAATCAAAATAGGTCTTGATTTTTTCGGACCTAAAATGAGGAAAATGGTCGAGAAGGTGGAAGAGGAAATTGACAATTGGCAATCAGGACCGGGCAAGGAAACCACTAAGTCAGTTTACCTCTATTGCTGGAGGGGTGGAATGCGCAGTGCGGCCGTTGCCTGGCTGCTCAACTTGTACGGCTTCAGGGTGTACACACTGGCGGGGGGTTACAAAGCATTTCGAAATTATGTTTTGCAAACTTTTCACGAGAGGTATTCTTTGCGAGTATTAGGCGGCTTTACCGGTTCCGGCAAAACTGAAGTGCTACACCAGTTAAAGAGCACCGGAGATAAAGTAATTGATCTCGAAGCCATCGCTAATCACAAAGGATCAGCGTTTGGCAACATTAATATGCCGCCACAGCCCACCCAGGAAATGTTTGAAAATATTTTAAGCTGCGAGCTGCGTCAATTTGCAACGTGCAATGAGGAAACCTCAACTACGCATAGCGACTCACAACTTTCGATTTTGCAATCACCAATTTGGATTGAAGATGAAAGCCAACGCATCGGCAATCTTAATATTCCAAACGGTTTTTGGAATACAATGAGAAGTGCCCCCATTTATTTTCTCGATGTCCCATTCGAAGAGAGGCTAAAACACATCAATGAAGAATATGGGAATTCTGATAAGCAAAAGTTAGCTGATGCTATTGGCCGGATAAGCAAAAGGCTTGGCGGACTGGAAACAAAAAATGCTTTAGCTTTTTTAAACGAAGACAACATTGAAGAGTGTTTCGCCATTTTGCTCCAATACTATGATAAACGATACGCGAAAGGTTTGGCAACACGCGACAACATTGATACTCTTCTTAGAAAAATTGAATGCCAAATTGTAACTCCTGAAAATGCGTCCATGCTGCATCGCCAGCACGAGCTAATTTCGCCGAATGGCTGAACAAATTAAACTCACCGAATATTCAAAAGGTGGCGGATGCGGATGTAAAATTGCCCCTTCCGTTTTACAGCAAATGCTGAAAACGCAATCATCCTCTTTTTTTGACGACCTGCTGGTTGGCAACGAAAGTAGTGATGATGCTGCTGTGTACAGGGTCAATGACCACACGCTAATTATATCTACAACAGATTTTTTCCTGCCTATTGTTGACAATCCATTTGACTTCGGCAGGATAGCTGCTGCCAACTCAATAAGCGACATATATGCAATGGGCGGAAAACCATTGATGGCGATTGCCATTCTTGGTTGGCCTGTAGATAAGCTGCCGCCTGATGTGGCACAACAAGTTCTGGAAGGCGGAAGAGCCATTTGTAAAGAAGCAGGCATTCCGCTTGCGGGTGGACACACTATTGATTCGTCCGATCCTATCTTCGGACTGGCAGTAACAGGCGTGACGTCGCCCGAAAACCTGAAGAAAAACAACACAGCGAAAGAAGGTGATCTGTTGTTTTTGACTAAGCCGCTCGGCGTCGGCATTTTAGCAACAGCCATAAAGAGAAAAGTGATTAAAGATGAACACTACCCCGCGCTGCTAAAACAATTGACCACTTTGAACAAGGCAGGTGAGGCATTGGGAAAAATCAGCGGCGTGCATGCAATGACAGATGTTACGGGGTTCGGTTTGTTGGGGCATTCAGTAGAAATGATGGAAGGAAGCGGACTAACCGCAGAAATAAACTATGCTGCCTTGCAAAAGGTGAATGGTGTAGAAGAATACATCGCGATGAACACTATTCCGGGTGCTACGGCAAGAAATTGGAACAGTCATAGCTCCAAAGTTGAATTTGCAAAAAGCGCGAACGTTGCCCAAGCTTTCAACCTGTTACCTGACCCGCAAACAAATGGCGGTTTATTGATTTCTGTAGGCGAAGATGCTGTTGACCAGGTGAAAAAAATCTTCGAACAACATCAATTGGGAAATTTTGCCGAACCGATCGGCAGATGCGTAGCACGTGCGGAAAAAACGCTTTACATCAATTAGTTTTTTTCGGAAGGAACCGTATTCGATATTCCTGAATTAGCGGCGGGTTTTCGGGCGTGAGTGTGAACCACACCTCAGCCTCTGCATTCTCTCCCATCAGAACAAACGATCCACGTAGTTGGTTAACTGCGGTCATCTCGCCGATTGATTTAATGCTACCGATACGTTTAAAAATGTTCGAAGCCTCTTTTCTAAGCGAGTCAATGATGTAATCAGCAAAGAAGTTCTCGGCAAATATTCCGCTCTTTTCTGCATTTTTCCACTCCGATAGCAATTTCACCAACTCACTTTTCCGCTGGTTTAAAATCGCTGACGGCGGAACAACCCGCGCCTTTAGTTCGGCCAAAGCAATTATTGTATCCAACACCTGTAGGTTCACATTGCCGGTTCCTGCATAAGTAAGGTTTGCAAATGAAATGATGCCAATGCCAAATTCAGGTAAAATGCGCCACTGGCTGCCAAATCCGGGCAAGCCACCGCTGTGCCCTACATACGTTCGGTCCTGGCAATCTCTTTCCCACCGCAAACCGTATCCGTAGGCAGAAGCCATTGCGCAGGCACGGCCGCCCGGATATTTGAAGTTTGCATTCAGAGAACCAAAATTCCACGGCTGATGCATTTCGCGCAATGAACTTCTTTTTATAGGTCCATTATCGGGACTATTGTTTGGGGGCCATGCGGACAGATGAAAAGCAACATACTTTGCAAAATCTTCTATGGTTGTCATCAAGCCTCCCATGGCTCCGAATGAGCCATGGCCAAGCAGCGCTTCGTCTCTCCAAGTGGAATTTATCCAACGGTAGCCACGCGCCAGTTGCAGGTCAGGCACCTTTGTGTATTCCCAATAGGTGTGGTTCATACCTAGAGGCTTTAAAATATTTTGTGTGATGTATTGATCGTACGGCTGCTTCGACACATTTGACACAACTGTTCCAAGCAATGCGAAACCGAGATTGCTGTACTCGTAAGCAATTCCAGGCACATTGGAGAAGGACACGCCATTTTTCATCATTGACAACAACTCTTCATCCGAATCTGCCAATTGACGGTCGCCCCACGGATTGTCTTCCGGAAAGCCTGCACGGTGGGTAAGTAAATCTCTTATTGTAATCGGCCGTGCATCAGTTGTAGCATACCGTAAATTTTTCATCTCGGGTATGTATTTGGATGCAGGGTCGTCCAGGTTCAATTTGCCTTCATCACGCAATTTGAGAATCGCCATTGCCGTGAAGCTTTTTGTCATAGAAGCAATACGAAAAACAGAATTGGAACCGGCGGCAATCTTTTTTTGGACATTAGCGTAGCCAGTACTGCCAATATGCACCAATTTGCCGTCGACTACCAGCCCCCAAACCAAGCCGGGGTAATGCGCCTTTTCTGCCTGTGCTTTAAATAGTGCATCAACAACAGGAAAAGTTTTTTCTATCTTCTGCAGCCTGTCAACGGAAGTGAATGTCGCAGTAGTGTATCCTTGGCAGAATGTTGAGATATAAACGAAGAAAGTTGCCGAGAAGGCAAGAAGCTTTTTCATAATGGGCAGTTGAGTATGCCCTCGAAAGCTACCCTTTTTTATTATAATTCTTTTCAGCCTCCTGTGCTTTTTTGAAATCGAGTACCACTCCATTTATGCAATAGCGCAGGCCAGTAGGCGGAGGTCCATCGTCGAACACATGGCCTAGATGCGATTTGCATCGGCCGCACATTACTTCTGTGCGCTGCATGCCATAGGTGTTATCGGGAGCATAAATGATGGAACCTTTGGAAATCGGCTGATAAAAACTTGGCCAGCCGCAACCACTTTCAAATTTAGTGTCACTCACAAACAAGGCATTTCCACAAACAGCACAATAGTATGTTCCCCTGTCTTTTACATTTTCAAGTGGACTGCTCCATGGACGTTCGGTCCCTTTTTCTCTTGCAACGTGATATACATCTGCCGGCAAAATCTTCTTCCATTCATCGTTGCTCATGTTTATTTTGGATGTATCAGAATTGGAGTATGCAGGGTTGTTTTTACTTTCCATCTTAGATGAATTATTCGATTGTGAAAAGGTGCAAAATTGAAAACAGAAAGCGAGCGGAAACAGGAGCAAACAACGTTTCATCTTTAAAGTTACAAAAGCACCGAGAGATTAAAACTGCAAGGAAATGCTAAAAGAAATTTCGCCTGTGCCGGTTTTACAGAGCAATGATTTACAGCACCGTTGGCTTCGGGCATTTCCTTTATATTTGTCGCTTAAGGTTACAAAAGCAGCATGTTCAATTTGATTCTGTTTGGCGCTCCGGGAAGCGGCAAGGGTACTCAGTCTGAAAAAATTGTAGAGAAGTTCGGTCTCATTCATTTATCAACCGGCAATTTGTTACGTCTCGAAATCAATGACAAGACAGCACTTGGGTTGGAAGCGAAAAACTTTATTGACAAGGGACAACTCGTGCCCGATGAAGTGGTGATAGCGATGATTGACACATGCCTGGAAAAAAATCAAGGCTGCAAAGGATTTTTATTCGACGGCTTCCCACGCACGGTGGCACAGGCAGAAGCACTCGACAGACTTTTGTCTCACAAAAAAACCGGCATCAATAAAGTGATAGCATTGGATGTAGAGGAAGAAGAATTGATCCGGCGGTTAAAAAAACGCGGCGAAACGTCACTGCGAAGCGATGATTCTGACGAAAAGATAATTCATAACCGCTTTCTCGTGTATAAAAAAGAAACGGCTCCCGTGGCCGAATACTACCGCAATCAGGGTAAGCTGGAGGTCATCCGCGGCGTAGGTACCATTGATGAGATTTTTTCTGTAATCAGCTCCAGCATACATAGCGAAATCGCAACCCTGAAATCCGAGTCTCCTCAATAGTTGCTAAACTTGTACTCTTAACCATCGAGTATGAGTGCAGAAAAAGAAGCTTTCCTGAAGAACAGGCTTGTTCCGCTGCTCCGCCAGATTCCCACAGAAACCCGGCCGGCATGGGGCAAAATGACTTTCCAGCAGATGATTGAACACTATACCGATTCTGTTCGCATTGCATCAGGAAAAATAACAGTACCGGAAGTAGTCACTCCCGAAGATCAGCTTCCAAAGTATCAACAATTTTTGATGAGCGATAAACCGTTTCGCGAAAACACGCTTAATCCACTTATGCCTGCAACTCCTGCTCCCGTGAGGAATAAAAGCGTGGAAGACGCTTTGGTTGAATTGCAAAGTGAAATTGATCGTTTCTTTTCTGCTTTCGAAGCAAACGAACATTTGATAACACTTAATCCCTTTTTTGGCGAGTTGAATTACCAGATGAACGTGCAGTTGCTACACAAGCATGCAATTCACCACCTCCGTCAGTTTGGAGTAGAAGTGGAGATGAGTAATAACAGTATTAGCGAAAGCGCAAACTAAGAAATTGAACCATATCCTTGAAACGATTGTGAACAATGACAACGAACAAACTAGAAAACTACGTAACAGGTAAATGGATAATGGGCGATGGTGAAGGACAACAGCTGTTTGACGCTGTTACAGGTGACACGATTGCTGCCGCAACCACAAAGGGGCTCGATTTTGCATCAATTCTGCAATATGGACGTGAGGTCGGAAATCCTGCTCTTCGAAAGTTAACTTTTCACGAAAGGGGCAGAATGCTTAAAGCGCTAGCATCTTATTTACTCGAAAAAAAGGAATCATTCTACCGGGTAAGTTACCACACGGGTGCCACGAAGGCCGACAGCTGGATAGATATTGTCGGAGGCATCGGAAATTTATTTGCCAATGCCTCGCTGCGGCGCCAGTTTCCAGATCTTTCGTATTGCACGGATGGGGATCCGGTTTCTCTAAGCAAGGCAGGAAATTTTGTTGGGCACCACCTGCTCGTTCCAAAAGAAGGTGTGGCTGTTCATATCAATGCGTACAACTTCCCGGTTTGGGGTATGCTGGAAAAATGTGCGGTCAACTGGCTTGCAGGCGTGCCCGCCGTGGTGAAGCCCGCCACCATAACATCGTATCTCACAGAAGCAGTGGTGAAAGAAATAATTGCTTCCGGCATTTTACCCGAAGGCGCTTTGCAATTGATCTGCGGCAGCGCAGGCGACATTCTTGATCATGTAACTGCGCAGGATGTAGTCACCTTCACCGGTTCGAAATCTACAGGACTGATGTTGAAATCGCACAAAAGAATTTTAGAAGAAAGTGTACCATTCAACATGGAAGCCGATTCGCTCAACGCAATAGTGCTCGGCAATGATGTTGATCCTCTGTCACCAGAGTGGGACATATTTATAAAAGAGGTGCGCAAAGAAATGACTGTGAAAGCCGGGCAAAAGTGTACAGCTATCCGCAGAATTTTCGTTCCCGAGCATCTGCTTCAAGATGCCTGCATAGCACTGGGAAAGTCTCTTGCTCAAACAACTATCGGCAATCCAATGAATGAGAAAGTGCGCATGGGATCGATGGCGAGCACCGGACAGAGAGACGAGGTGAAGCAAAATGTGCAGCGGCTACTCGCATCCTCGCAAATTATGTATGGTTCTCTGGACAGTGTGGAGGTGGTAGACGCAGACGCACAAAAAGGAGCATTTCTTTCGCCTTTACTACTTCTTAATGCTGCGCCTTTTCAAAGCGAAGCTGTACACGAAATCGAATGCTTTGGTCCTGTGAGCACAATAATGCCGTATAAAGATTTGAATGATGCCATACTGCTCTCAAAAAAAGGCAAGGGTTCATTGTGCTGCTCTATTGTAACCAATGATGACAAAATTGCCACTGAATTCGTGGTTGGTGCTGCAACGCATCATGGACGCATTCTTGTGCTGAACCGTGAAAATGCAAAGGAAAGTACCGGTCATGGTTCGCCGCTGCCAATGCTTGTGCACGGCGGCCCGGGACGAGCCGGCGGTGGCGAAGAAATGGGCGGCACCCGGGGTGTAAAGCATTACATGCAGCGGGTAGCCATTCAGGCAACGCCGACTACGATGACGGCCATCACACGTCAGTATCAGCCAAATGCAAAGGGAATTGAAACGAACATTCATCCGTTTAGAAAGTATTTCGAAGAACTTCAAATTGGTGAACAGATCATCACACAGAAAAGAAAAATTAGCAGCGAAGACATTGATGCTTTCGCGGATTTAAGCGGCGATCACTTTTATGCACATAAACAAGACACAAACTTTTCAGGTACCATGTTCGACCGGCAAGTGGCGCACGGTTATTTCATTTTAAGTGCTGCCGCTGGACTGTTTGTTGATGGCAGCGACCTCGGACCTGTTCTTTTGAATTACGGAATTGATGAATTGCGATTCACGAAACCGGTTTACCCCGGTTCAGAACTGCACGTGAGATTTACATGCAGGGAAAAATTGCCGCAAGATCCAAAAGATGAAAATGATATACCGAAAGGTATCGTAAAATGGCTTGTAGAAATTTTAGATGAAACAAACGAACATGTGGGCATAGGAACCATTCTGACGATGGTGGCAAAAAAGAATTCTAATTAATTTGTGCAGAGTGCAAATTCAGAAGTGGAAAGAATCAATCTTGCAACTCGATCCAAACCGGCGCATGATCGCTGCTCTTCTCCCAGCCACGCACGTACTTGTCAACTCCTGCAGACTTCAATCGCTTTGATACAGATGTACTCAACAGAAAGTGATCGATACGTAGTCCGGCATTCCGCTCAAAAGCATTCCGGAAATAATCCCAAAATGTGTAAATCGTTTCATCCGGATAAAGTTTTCGGATCGCATCTGTCCAACCCTGATCAACTAATTTCTTAAACGCTTCCCGCACCTCTGGTCTGAAGAGAGCATCTTTCACCCAGCGTTCAGGCTTGTACACATCGCGTTCAGTCGGCATCACGTTGTAATCTCCCGTGAGCACCACCGGCTGTTTTGAATGGAGCAATTCAGCTGCGTGTGCTGTTAATCTCTCAAACCAGCGCAGCTTGTAATCAAACTTTGGTCCGGGTGCGGGATTGCCGTTAGGCAAATAAAGGCAACCGACCACTATTCCATCTACTTCCGCTTCGATATATCTGCTATGCTCATCAGAGTCATCGCCCGGCAGCACTCTGCGTCGCTCGGCCGGTTTGCTGTTGTTTGACAAAATAGCCACTCCATTCCAACTCTTTTGGCCGTGCCAAATGGCATGATAGCCTGCATCTTCAATAGCCGCAAGGGGAAACTTTTCCTGTGGCGCTTTCAATTCCTGCAGGCATGCCACGTCGGGTTTAGATTCATGCAACCACTTAAGCAGCACGGGCAGCCTGCCGTTTATGCCATTTACATTGTATGTCGCGATTTTCATCGACACTAAGATAGATTCAATTGACGTAGTTGATAAAGTTTTGTCCGTTCAAAAAGGCTGTTCGTGTAACATTTTTTATTTGGCTGCGACCAATTTATACGTTTGCTCATCCAAAAAGACAATCATGAAACTTGTACTTACTTTTTTGTTTTCAATCATATTCTTTGCAGCACAGGCACAAACGATCAAAGGGGCAATAAAAGATGCAGAGGGTAATCCCGTTGCATCTACAACAGTCAGCTTAATAAAAGCTAGCGACTCCTCAGTGATAAAACTGGCAGTTGCTGCAGCTAATGGAACGTACACTTTTTCCGGAATAGCGCAGGGTAACTATCGCATTGGCGTATCACACGTCGGCTTTTTGCCTGCGGTTTCTGCCCCTTTCACTCTCGCTGATGCTGATGTGAATGTACCTGCTTTGCAATTGACCAAACCGCAAAGCAACATGCAAGACGTGGTGGTTACAGCACGTAAACCGCTGGTGGAAGTAAAAGCAGACAAAACGATTTTGAATGTAGAAGGCACTATCAATGAAGCTGGTAATGACGCCCTGGAATTGTTGAGAAGATCTCCCGGTGTGCAGGTTGATAAAGATGATAATCTATCATTGGCAGGCAAAAATGGTGTGCAGGTGTACATCGACAACAGACCATCGCCTCTTTCAGGGCAAGATCTCGCGAACTATTTAAAGTCGCTGCAATCATCGCAAATAGAAGCGATCGAAATCATTACCAATCCTTCAGCCAAGTATGACGCAGCAGGAAACGCAGGCATCATCAATATTCGCTTGAAAAGAAACAAGGCATTTGGCACCAATGGTTCAGCAACTGCGGGATGGCAGGTGGGAAAAACCGCTCGCTATAATGGCAGCCTCAATCTCAATCACAGAAACAAGAACATTAACGTTTACGGAACCTACAGCTCTAACTTCGGAACCTTCACCAATTCCGGAAATAATTACCGCTCCGTTGGCAACGAAGTTTTTGAAGGTCCGAGTTTTACGGAGTACAAACCACAAAGCCAAAGCTTCAAAATAGGAATGGATTACACAATTAACAAACAATCGAGCATTGGCGCGATTGTAAATGGAATGATTACTAATCCGGAAGTACAGACATCAAACACAACAAAAATTATTCAAAAGAATACGAACACAGTGGTGAGCATATTAGAAGCGGCAAACACGAGTGATCTGAAAAGAGATAATTACAACATTAATCTTAATTACAACTTTACGGGCAGCGGCACTGATGGAAAAAGTCTTGTGATCAACGCCGATAAAGGATATTTCAATAATAACAATGATCAGTATCAGCCGAATTATTATTACGATGCAACAGGCACTGTGCCACTTCGCAGCCTGATTTACCACATGTTGTCACCAACTGAAATTGACATCTACTCATCCAAAGTGGATTATGAGCAAAAGCTTGGAAAGGGTAAACTTGGCATAGGTGGAAAAATTGCTTTCGTGAATACTGATAATGACTTTCGCCGCTTCAATGTTGTTAACGGTTCCGAAGAGCTGGACCGCGACAGAAGCAACATTTTTGGTTATAAAGAAACCATCGGCGCCGGATACGTGAATTACAATCGCCCTTTCAAGGGTATAACGCTTCAATTAGGCCTGCGGGTTGAGAATACCGTTTCAAGCGGAAATTCAACAGGACAGAAAAAAGTGGGCAGTGAATACAAGCCCGTTGACACATCATTTACCAGAAACTATGTTGATGCATTTCCGAGTGCTGCCATTTCGTTCAGCAAAAATCCTATGAGCATGTGGAGCCTGAGTTACAGCCGCCGCATTGATCGTCCCAGCTACCAGGATTTAAATCCATTTGAATTTAAAATGGATGAATACACAACAGCAAAAGGGAACACTGATCTCAGACCGCAGTACACAAATAGTTTTGCGCTGAGCAACACCTATAAGTTCAAGCTGACAACATCCTTAAACTATAGTCATGTAAGTAATTTGTTTACGCAACTGGTCGATACCGCAGAAGTAAACAAGGCAATAATTACGAAACGGAATTTAGCTAAACAAGATGTAATCAGTGCATCAATCAGCTATCCCTTCAACAGGAAAGCACTTACGATATTCGCAAATGTTACGGGCAATTATTCCATGTACAAAGCCAACTTTGGAAATGGTAGAAATATTGACCTGAATGCTTTTGGATTAACAGCCGTAACACAAGCCAGCTATAAGTTTGCGAAAACCTGGACTGCAGAAGGCGTCTTCTTTTACAACGCTCCAACTATTTACCAGGGCACATTCAAGGCACAATCGATGTGGATGTTTGAACCCGGCGTGCAGAAGCAACTTTTTGGTGGTAAAGGAAATTTGAAGGCATCTGTTGGAGATGTGTTTAAGAGCATACAGTTTAAAGCTACTTCCGATTTTGCGGGACAGGTAATGAGATTCAACGCCGTTCCCGAAACGAGGATGTTCAAACTGAATTTCACTTATCGCTTCGGAAGTGCAACGGTAAAAGCAGCGAAACAAAAACTGTCCGGAGCTGAAGACGAGCTGAAAAGAGCGCAATCGGATGCAGGTGGTGGTATTGGTCCCGTTAAACAATAATGACAGAGAACCATGATCATGAAAGATGCAAGGTTTCGTTTCTGGCGTGTTTTCTGGGTGTTGCTGGCGGTATATCTGTTATTTGCTACCCTTGGCATAATCATCATCACGGTTACGCCAAGCGCAACCACGGGTATCACGTGGCATAAGTTTACCACCTGGATTTACCTGAGAGATCAATTAATTAGTTTCTGCTTCTCTCTTGTGTTTTATTATTTAACATTAAACAAATTCTACGACCTCTTTAGCAAAAAGAGTACAGCTATTTCGTTCGTACCACCGGCTGTAATCTCCATCGTTGCGATTGGAATTTATCAGTTCTTATCATTCAAATTTCTGGCCTCAAGCCGAACCGATTCAATTAGAGTAAACAACAAGCCGGTTGGCGAGCTCACAACAGGTATACTCATCTTCGGTTTTTTGTTTACAGCCGTATTTTTTATCTGCGTGTCTTTGCTTGTTTCGTATCTGGTGTATCTCAGAGACGAGCGGAAGCAACGAAAAATTTTGGAAGAGCAAAAAATGCAACTAGAAGTTGAAAAGACTCAGGCTAATCTAAATTTTCTCAAAGCGCAGATAAACCCTCATTTTCTGCACAATACCTTAAACTTTTTATATGCTAAGGCGCTTCCGCTTTCTGCAGAACTGTCGGAAGGAATATTGACGCTGAGTGATATGATGCGTTATGCGTTAAGCGAAGGCAACACCAAAGACGGAAAGGCTCCGCTGAAGGATGAAATAGAACATGTAAGAAACGTAATCAAGATTCAGCAATTGCGTTTTAATAACCAACTCAACGTGGAGTTTGAAGTAGAAGGCATTGTAAACGGAGCCACAATTATCCCCTTTGTTTTAATTACCCTGGTTGAAAATGCGTTTAAACATGGTGATTTAAAAAGCACCGCAAATC
>JAEZJD010000250.1 GCA_023436425.1 Bacteroidota bacterium
GCCAAATGCCCGATGTGAATGGGACCGTTTGCGTATGGTAAGGCTGCGGTAACTAAATATCTTGACGGCAATTGTGACATTATATCGGGTCTAAGTGAGTTTTATTTGTTGCTAAAGAACATCAAAAATACCGCAACGTAATTTTATTGTTGAAACAAGAATTACTTTGTAGATAAATGAAAATACCTCCATACCTCAAACAAGGGGACAAGATCGGCATAGTTGCTCCGTCTGGTTTTATGCCCATTGAAAAGATGCAGGCGTGCATCGACACACTGGACAGTTGGGGCTACACGGTGGAGTTGGGATCTACAACGCACAGCAATTCAGAAAACTATTTTTCGGGCACCGACGAAGAGCGATTGAATGATCTGCAGCAAATGCTGGACAATAAAGAAATTAAGGCGGTATTGTGTGCGAGAGGCGGCTACGGCATGAGCAGAATTATCGACAAACTTAGTTTTAAGAAATTCAGGAAAAATCCAAAGTGGGTAATTGGCTTCAGCGATATTACGGTTCTGCATGCCCATATTTTTTCGAAATATAAAATAGCAAGTCTTCACGCTCCAATGGCTGCTGCGTTTAACGAAGGTGAGTTCAATCCCTACATTCAATCTTTGAAAGATGCTCTGGATGGACAAAGAGCTTTATACGATTGTGCCCCGCATGAATTCAATAGATACGGAGAGGGCTCCGGCGTTCTGGTGGGGGGAAATCTTAGTCTATTAGCGCACCTGGTGGGAACACCTTCCGACGTAAACACCAAAAACAAAATTTTGTTTTTGGAAGATGTTGGCGAATACATCTACAACGTAGACAGAATGTTATTGCAACTTAAAAGAAGCGGCAAACTGGACAAACTTGCGGGGCTGGTCATCGGTGGTTTTTCGGACAGCAAAGACACAGATCGGCCGTTCGGGAAAACTGCATACCAGGTTATTCACCAGCAGCTGAAAGATTATGATTATCCAATTTGTTTTGCTTTTCCGGTGAGCCACGAAAAAGAAAACTATGCGCTGAAAATTGGTGTTGAATATTCGCTGAATGTTAATGCTGAATCAACAACACTTGAAGAAAAACCACCTGCTGACTCCCATTAGTAGCGTGCAAAGTAATTGCGCAGCCGGTAGGACAACTCATTGTTAATCTCCCGAAACAAATAATCTATTATCTGATCTTCTGATGGTGGATATTCGCTGCTGCGCTGATTCAATAAAGCTTTATCACTATCACTTAAAGCTCTTTCATCTCCGGTGAAGGTTGCAAATTCAGTTTTCCAGCGATGCTGTCCTGTAAAACGATCATTCCAGATAATTCTTCCTTTTGGATCTCTAACGGTAATATATAGGTCACCTTCAGAAACAACGGTGCGACGAACGGTAGTAATCTTCCCGCGAACAGTTGCATACTCTTTCACAACAGAGTCGGGCTTATAAACTGTTTCTTTTACCACTACTTTCTTTGATACTTCTCTTGAGCTTCTGTCGTCAAAGGGGCGACCAAGCACAATTCGCCCAAGATTGAGCTCCATGATTTCATCAGGCTCTAAATTCTTGCTTCTTAACTCCCGCTCATTGAAGAACTTGACAAATTCACTTCCCATATTGAAGGACAGGGTTCGCATCACGTCATTTTGGAAGTTTTGCAATTGATAGGAGCTTCTGTAATCGTAACCCCCATATCTGCCAAAATCTTGTTGAATCGGGATTACGAGCACTTTGGTTAGTGCCGCATCGTATGCGTAATCGCGTCTTTTTTTAACTTCTACGTCGCTGGTATACCGAAGGGCTTTTTTATATTCATTATATGCTTGTTTGTAACCAGCTTTCGTGTTCTCCTCCTCCCATTTTTCAGCATTTGCTACGTGCACGTCGGCTGCTTTTTGCCTGTACGTTTCCAGGTACTCAGAATAATTGACGGCATTTAGTTGCCGGGACACAGCAGGCAGCTTACTAACGGTCAAATACAAATTTTGCAGCTGCTGATATTCGTTGTAAATGGCTGCATAGCGATCGTCGCTCCTTTTGTTCGATAAATCTCTTATTGTTTGTTCATGAATATTTACCTGCAACTGGTAAGCATCTTTTAACACGTTGAGCGCTTCTGCGTTCGAAGGGTCTTTTTGCAACTCCTTTATAGAAAGCTCAATCGCATCCTTATAATTTCCTTTCTGATAAGACTTACTTGCAGTCTTGCAACTAAATAAAACAATTGTGATGGAAAGTAGCAGCAGGTAGAATTTGTTCATAAACGCATTTTAATTGTGAGACTAAATAAACTGCAGAAAGTTTCAGAAAATATGTTATTTACGACAACGTTAACAGCAATTTGTATTTATAGTTCTATTGTATGCAGTAGTAACTTCAATGCATGAAAAAAATTGCAGTAGCAATTACGGGAGCAAGTGGTTCCATTTACGCAAAGCTTTTTTTAGATAAGCTTCAGCAATTGAAAGATCAAATGCAGGAGCTATCGCTTGTGCTGACAGATAACGCAAAGCAGGTTTGGGAAACAGAATTGGGCAATACAAATTTCAGCAGTTATGACGCAAGATACTTTTCTACAAAAGACTTCACTGCACCCATGGCATCGGGTTCGGCAAAATATGACGCAATGGTGATCATTCCATGCTCCATGGGAACTATGGGACGAATTGCTGCAGGTGTATCGAATGATTTAATTACACGAGCAGCTGATGTAATGCTGAAAGAACGAAAAAAACTGATTCTCGTAATCCGGGACACACCATATAACCTAGTTCACATCAAAAACATGGAAACTGTCACACTTGCAGGTGGGATAATCTGCCCGGCATCGCCTTCGTTTTACAGCAAACCTGCCAATCTGCAAGAAGCTGTTGAAACGGTAGTCAACAGAGTAATTGACTTGTTGGAACTAAAAAATGAAAGTTTTAGATGGGGCAACTAAACAACCATGTGAGATCCAGTTCCATTTAAAAAAAGATCTTCGGATATGAAGACTTTTTGCTATGCCTTCGCAAACTGCTTTCTGATCAAATTCAATGCACTGCCAGCTTTGAACCACTCAATCTGTTGTTCGTTGTACGTGTGGTTTAGTTTGATTTTATCTGATGTTCCATCGCTGTGCTTCAACACCATTGTAATTTGTTTGGATGGAGAAAATTCAGCCAAACCCACGAAATCTATCAGATCATCCTCTTGTACTTTTTCGTAATCGTCGCGGTTAGCAAATGTGAGTGCCAGCATTCCCTGTTTCTTCAAATTCGTTTCGTGAATTCTTGCAAAGCTCTTTACGACAATTACTCTCACGCCTAAATGTCTCGGCTCCATAGCAGCATGTTCGCGTGATGAACCTTCGCCATAGTTCTCGTCGCCAATTACCACAGTACCAATTCCTTTCGCTTTGTATTGACGCTGCGTAGCAGGAACGGCGCCGTACTCACCGGTAAGCTGGTTCTTTACCGAATCAGTTTGGTTGTTAAAATAGTTGACAGCACCAATGAGCATGTTATTAGAAATGTTATCCAAATGCCCACGATATTTCAGCCAGGGTCCTGCCATAGAAATGTGATCAGTTGTACATTTTCCTCTCACCTTGATAAGTAACCGAAGATTGGTCAGGTCAGTGCCTTCCCATGCCGGAAACGGCTCCAAAAGTTGCAGCCGTTGCGAGCTCGGACTCACCGCCACTTCCACTTTGCTACCATCTGGCGCAGGTGCCTGGTAACCGGGATCGTCAACCGAAAATCCACGCGGAGGCAACTCAAAACCCGTGGGTTCGTCCAATAGCACCTCTTCGCCATTTTCGTTTTTCAGTTTGTCTTTCATTGGGTTAAAAGACAGCCGACCTGCAATGGCATATGCAGTAACTATTTCAGGAGATGCCACAAAAGCGTGTGTGGATGCAAGTCCATCATTTCGCTTAGCGAAATTTCTGTTGAAAGAGGTAACAATTGTGTTCTTACGATTGGGATCATCTATATGTCTTGCCCATTGACCGATGCAAGGTCCGCAAGCATTTGCGAGAACCACACCGCCAATTTGATCGAACGTATTTAAAAAGCCATCTTTTTCGATAGTGTATCGCACCAACTCCGAACCGGGTGTGACAGTAAATTCACTCTGCGCTTTTAAGCCTTTCTCCTGTGCCTGCGCTGCAATGGAAGCAGAACGGCTGATGTCTTCGTAAGAAGAGTTAGTGCATGAGCCAATTAGTGCGACCTCCACGCGGTCGGGCCATCCATTTGCAGCCACCGCTTCCGCCATCTTAGAAATTGGCGTGGCAAGGTCTGGTGTAAATGGTCCATTTACATGCGGTTCCAATTCGTTAAGGTTTATTTCAATCAGTTGGTCGTAGTATTTCGCCGGATTTGCATACACATCATCATCCGGTCGGAGGTGTTCCCTGATTGTATCTGCTTCCGCTGCCACTTCTTCCCTTTCTGTAGCTCTGAGGTAAGCTGACATCTTTTCATCGTAAGCGAATATGGAACATGTCGCTCCAATTTCTGCACCCATGTTACAGATGGTGGCCTTTCCTGTGCAACTAAGGCTGTCTGCCCCTTCTCCAAAATACTCAACAACAGCTCCCGTACCACCTTTCACGGTTAATATTCCTGCCACTTTAAGAATGATGTCTTTCGGTGACGTCCAGCCGCTCATTTTTCCGGTAAGCTTTACGCCTATTAATTTCGGCATCTTCAGCTCCCAGGCCAAACCGGCCATAACGTCTACTGCGTCTGCGCCACCCACACCTATCGCAATCATTCCCAAGCCACCAGCATTGGGGGTATGGGAGTCAGTACCGATCATCATACCGCCCGGAAAAGCATAGTTTTCCAAAACCACCTGGTGAATAATGCCAGCACCCGGCCGCCAAAAACCAATTCCGTATTTATTTGAAATGGATGAAAGAAAATCATAAACCTCGCGATTGGTTTCAATAGCTGTATTAAGGTCTTCCGTTGCGCCAACCTTCGCCTGAATCAGGTGATCGCAATGCACGGTAGAAGGCACAGCCACTCTTTCTCTGCCGCATGTATCAAATTGCAAAAGCGCCATTTGAGCAGTAGCATCCTGCATGGCAACGCGGTCCGGCGCAAAATCCACATAATCTTTTCCCCTGCTGAAAACTTTTTTGGATGGTGTAAACGTATGACTGTACAAGATCTTTTCTGCCAAAGTCATAGGTCGGTTCAGCAGCACTCTTGCATTTGCAATCTTTGTCGGTAATTCTGCATACACCTTCTTTATTAAATCCAAATCAAAAAGCATAACTTAGAATTGTAGAGTTTTTCAGCGGCATTTTATTTGATGCCTTTTTTGTGGGTGCAAAGGTACTTAAAAGCAACTTATCTTGCCGGTCGTTAGGCTTGTCAATTGCTAAATTTCAAACATCAACACATGACTAATTTCAAGAACTTCATTGAGTGGCAGGTATTTGGGGTGTGTACATCTATCGGCGAGAAAATAGGTATAGCCACTTCCCGTATCCGCATGTGGTTCATGTACCTCTCCTTTCTTACACTTGGTTCACCTCTGGTGATTTATATGGTTCTGGCTTTTTTAATGAACATGAAGCGGTACATTATGGCTGCCCGCAGAAACCCATTGCGTTATCTGTAAATTTTAGCCGTTTACAATCGTCCTCTTCCTCCATAGAAAAGTTGAAATCAGCAACAGAACGCTTGCCGGTATCAGCAGGTAGATGCCTATGTGTTTTATCGGGCACTCGCCCATTTGGCAGTTGGAAACGATCGTGAAGTTGCGAATAGACCACGCCAAGTTGAACGCACAGAATACAACTGCTACTTTTTGGCCCCAGGAACTACTGATGATCAGAGAAAGAAGTGACAAACCCGCCAGAATGAAATGCAGGTAGGCCGGCTTCCCGAATGTTGTCCCTGCAGTATTTACCCCGGTGATTTCGAGATGCTGCGATTCGATAATAACCCAAGGAAGAAAACATGCAACGACCAGAAGAGCAGCCGCAAAAAAAACGAGCAACTTCATACCGCGAAGATATAACTGTGCCATCTGCGGTATCGTAGATATGAGCACCGAAATTTCGCAGAGACGACTTTAACATTAGCAATCCTGATCTGCAGATTCGCTTAGGAAAATTTTTAGAAGTTTTTATCGTTCTTAGCAGATACAAACCCGCCGTGTGAAAAAGTTTCTGATTTATTTTCTCTCGTTGTTGTGTGTTGTATCTGCAGCATCAGCGCAGATGACCAAAATAGCAGCGCCTGACCTGAAGACCTTACGGAAGAAAGAAGACTCGTTGAAGAGCCTGGCCAAAGACGTATTTACTAAAGACAACACGGGTGATAGAATGCGCAGCGACAGTATGTTTGTGCGCACTTTGGTGAGAAGCCTTCAGGTAAAAAACTCTTTCTACTTCCCATACGATTCTGTTCAGGGGATTTCGAAGCTATACGCACCGGACAGTACATTTCGCATTTTCACGTGGCAGGTGTCTTTCGATAACGATTACAATTATAGCCGCCAACGCGGAGCAATTCAATTTCGAACATCTGATGGTTCTTTACGACTCGTGCCGTTGAGAGATTATTCAGAATTTGCGATGAATCCCGTTGACTCTGCTCGCGACAAAGACACCTGGATCGGTGCAGTTTATTATAACATCATTCTGAACAAGTTTAACGGAAAGAATTACTACACCCTTTTTGGTCTTGATGCTAACAGCTACAGGAGCAACAAAAAATGGATCGAAGTACTGACGTTTGATCAGAGAAATATGCCTGTATTTGGCGGCAGGTATTTTTCGTTTGAAAAAGACAGCGTAAAACGTGCCGACCAATATCGTTACAGCATAGAATATAAAAAAGAAGCGTCGACAGCACTGAACTATGACCCGGAAACAAAAATGATATTGGTTGACCACCTGATATCAGAATCGGACGAGCCGGAAAACAAATGGACCTACATTCCTGATGGAGATTATGAAGGCTTTAAGTGGGAAAACGGCAAATGGGTTCATGTCGATAAAGTATTCGACTTTAAGTTAAAAGACGGTCAGTTTCCAATGCCGGCACCATTACGGGATGCAAACGGCAATTTCTACGACGAGAAACCGTCAAGTGAAAAGGACAAAAAAGCTCCTGCGAAAAAGAAAGGGGTGATGTGACCGGAAACGAAAAAAGGTGAGACTTCCGATAATTTTCTGTCTCTGCGGCGCAACGATTAATCCTCCAACTTCAAAACAGCTAAAAACGCTTCCTGCGGCACTTCCACATTACCAATTTGGCGCATGCGTTTTTTACCTTCTTTTTGTTTTTCAAGAAGCTTTCGTTTACGACTAATGTCACCTCCGTAGCATTTAGCCGTAACGTCTTTCCGCATTGCAGAAATGTTTTCCCGTGCGATCACCTTTGCGCCGACCGCCGCCTGAATGGCTATTTGAAATTGTTGGCGAGGCAACAGCTCCTTTAGCTTTTCGCAAAGTCTTCGACCGAAATCCTGTGCACGGCTACGATGGATTAAGGCACTGAGTGCGTCCACCTTATCTCCATTCAATAAAATATCCATCTTCACAATATCTGCTTCGCGATATCCGATTGGATGATAGTCAAAGGATGCATAGCCGCGGGTTTGCGATTTTAATTTATCGTAAAAATCAAACACGATTTCCGTTAAGGGCATTTCGAAAATCAGTTCAACACGTGTCTGCGTAAGATAACTTTGATTAATGAGGATGCCTCGTTTACCTAAACAAAGCGTCATAATGTTGCCGATGTAATCGGGCTTTGTAATGATTTGCGCCTTAATAAAAGGTTCTTCTATTCGGTCTGTTTTTACAGGATCGGGAAATTCGGTAGGATTGTTAACTGTGACCTTTTCACCTGCAGTTGTGTAGGCAATAAAACTTACGTTAGGAACAGTGGTAATTACAGTTTGATTGAATTCTCTTTCCAGCCGTTCCTGAATAATTTCCATGTGCAGCAATCCAAGAAAACCGCATCGGAATCCAAAGCCAAGCGCCTGCGATGTCTCCAGTTCAAAAGTGAGCGACGCATCGTTTAACTGAAGTTTATCCATGCAATCACGGAGCTCTTCAAATTCATCTGTATTCACGGGAAAAATCCCTGCAAATACCATAGGCTTCACTTCCTGAAAACCCTTGATCATTTCCTGCGTGGGAGTTAATGCATGCGTAATCGTGTCGCCAACTTTTACCTCTTTCGCATTTTTTATTCCTGTAATGATGTAGCCGACGTCGCCTGTTTTTACTTCTGACCGAGGTTCCAAACCAAGTTTCAAAATGCCCACTTCGTCCGCTTCATACTCCTGGTCTGTCGATACGAATTTTACTTTATCCCCTTTGCGAATGACACCATTGAAAATCCGGTAGTAAACAATAATGCCGCGAAAGCTGTTGAATACACTGTCAAATATCAATGCCTGCAGCGGTGCGTCCACATTGCCTTTTGGAGCCGGAATTCGGTTAACTATAGCTTCGAGAATTCCTTCAACCCCAAGTCCTGTTCTTCCACTTGCCAGCAAAATATCCTCGGGCTTACAACCGATCAGTTCAATTATTTGATCTTTCACCTCTTCGATCATGGCGCCATCCATATCAATTTTATTGATCACGGGAATGATTTCAAGATCGTTATCAATTGCGAGATACAAATTGGAAATTGTTTGCGCCTGAATGCCTTGTGTGGCATCGACCAACAGCAAAGCACCTTCACATGCTGCGAGTGCACGGCTCACTTCATAACTAAAATCCACGTGACCCGGTGTGTCAATAAGATTCAGAGTGTACGTTTCTCCCTGATGATTATAATTAATTTGAATCGCGTGGCTTTTAATTGTAATGCCCTTTTCTCTTTCAAGGTCCATGTCGTCCAGGACCTGATCCATCATATCGCGGTCGCTGATGGTGTGGGTTGTTTGCAGCAGGCGGTCAGCAAGTGTTGACTTACCATGATCAATGTGGGCGATGATGCAAAAATTTCGGATGTTCTTCATACTGTAAACCGTCGGCGGCGGGCAAAGGTAAACATTTGAACGGCAAATATTTGAGCTGCAAACGGCTATAACGAATTATAAACTATTGTGAGCATCAAAAAAAGCAGCCTCTAACCAGGCTGCTTCAAAAGGAGACATGCGAGAAATCAGTTGGGCTAATTATGCTTTGCTCTTCTTACATAGTAAGTGATTCCTTGAGGATTGGTTCCAACATTAATTGTTGCTCCTTGTGTAAGAAAGCCATCCGAAATGGAATATGACGATACCGCCGTAGAAGATGCACCGCTATGAGTGCCGAGCAGCAGATCATTAGTTTGGTTGACTGCTATATTGTGAATGTTTGGAGAAACCGTAGATGTGGTTTGGCTAACGATGGTGTTGCTAGTGTTGTCATAAACATACACTTTGTTTGAACCCACCGCTGCGACATAAGAATACCTTTCGTCTGCAGACAACGTCAAGCCGTGAGCACCGGGCATGTCCACTGAAGTTGCTGAAGCCATAAGGTTGTTCGGATTTAGTGCCCAGAATTTGCCAAGTCCCTGATCTGCCGCATATAGTTTATCATTTACTGCAGAATAAAACAAGTGCAGGAAGTTGCTCCCGAAAGCTCTTGAATCAATAAGCTTATAATTGCCTGTCGCTTCCAAATCTGTGGAGTATGTGTCAATGTTCCAGATTCCACCCTTGTTGAGGGAAACATACAGCTTAGTACCATTTGCATTCACAGCCACATCATGAGGGACATACGGTAACTGCAACGTGTAAACTATTTTCTCATTATTTGCATTTATCTCTGTCACTGTTTTTTCCGTGTTATTAACCACCCAAAGCCTGCTTTTCCGCTCATTACCTGTAATATGCATAATTGTTCCATTTTGCATGGGAATAGAACCCGTAACCGTTTGCGTTCCGGCATCTATCACCTGCACCGCGTGATTCCCTGCATCGGTGACATATAAATTGTCTTTCAATGGCAGATAAACACTATAATACGGTTGCGAATTCGCAATGGTTATTGTAGTGGTGACAGTTCTCGTGCCATCATCAATAAAGCTCAGCGAACCAGAAGTCAGGTTGGACACAATAAACCGGCCTTCAGAGTTTTTCATTTTACCCAATCCTTGTGCATTCAAGACCACAGGGTCATTCGAACCTGTGGATTGAAACTTTTTACATTGAGATACGCCAATTAGAATGATTAAGGCACAAGCAGCCTTTAACGTTGTTAGCATAAAAGCGTTTTTTAGATGATTACAAATTATTTACGGTTAGTCATTGGAGATCTCAGATGTTCCGTAGGGCACAAGAAGTAAATCGATTTGGAAGATTAAAGAAAGAAATATGTTGTTTCTCCGACAATAGAATAAACGTATGACGAATTGTAGAAATCGTGTATGCGTCTCTCCATTGTTTAAACAATTAAGACTATTTTTAAAGTGACCTGTCCCGCTCATGAAATGTTTCTTCTGTAGTGTTCTTCTTTGCATCGCCGTCAGCAGTTTTGGACAGGTAGTGCCACATATAAAATACACATCGAAGGAAGGTCTTATTGCAGATAGAATCACGGCTATTACGCAGGACGCAAAAGGCATGATGTGGTTTGGAAGTTACTACGGCATTTGCAAGTACGACGGCCAAACGTTTGAGAAGATTGCTTTAAACGAGCAACAGCAACAGAAGTTCGTTTCCTCAATCGTCCCCTTGCGAAACTCTGTTGTTGCGGGTTTCTATTTTGCCGGAGGTATTGTTGAACATCAGAAAGGAAGAACTGATGCCTATCTAATCAAATCGGCACACGGAATAGTGGATATCTCATCTATTGTCCGTGCAAAAAACTCAGTGTTGGTTGTTGCTTATCAATCGGTTTACAGGTATAGTAACGGCAAACATCAACTATTATTTGATTGCTCCCAACTTGTAAACTCGCCAATAATCAACGATGTTGTTGAAGTTGACGATGAGAACATTTGGGTAGGCACAAATTCAGGCTTATTCATTTACAAGAAAAAAAATGGCAAATATGTAGCCGCGGAGAGAGCATTTGAAAATGAAACAATCCACAACTTATATCAAGACCCAAAAAATAGAATTTGGGTAATGGCAGGCACCACCCACGGAAAAATATTTATTGGTAGTGCGCAAAATGGTGTTTCGGGATTAAAGCTGCTTTTCAAAAATCATCTTGAACCGGTAAATTTTGAAAGCAACACTGCGACGTGTTTTTGGGGCATAACACCGGAAAAAGGTTTGTTCAGTCTGACTGACAAGGGAGATGTTCAGTATTACTCGATGACTAACGACAACAGTAGTTTTACTTCGGCTATTTTTTGCGACAGAGAAAACAACATTTCGATTGCCAATGATCCCGGCGTAACAAAAGGTACTCTGCACAATACACAAAACTATTTTTTCAAAGAATTTGCTGCGGCAGGTGGATTCATTAGAACGTTGAAAAAGGGAGGAGTTGGCGCT
>JAEZJD010000061.1 GCA_023436425.1 Bacteroidota bacterium
GATGTATCAGCGCAATAAGATTCAGGAAGAAAGCTTGCACTACGAACACCTGAAACATACAGGAGAATTGCCTATTGTAGGAGTTAATACTTTTTTGAGTAAGAATGGAAGTCCAACAATTCTCCCCAGCGAAGTGATTCGGGCAACGAAAGAAGAGAAAGAACTTCAAATACAGAACCTTCATGCATTTTGGAAAAGACATGAAGATAAAAGTAAAGCTGCTTTGAAGCGTCTGAAGGATGTGGCTGTGAAAAACGGAAATCTTTTTGCCGAATTAATGGAAACGGTGAAGTATTGCTCGCTTGGACAAATAACTCATGCCCTATACGAAGTAGGTGGACAGTATAGAAGAAATATGTGATCAAATATGATCTATTGGTTTTCTTAAGTAAATTGTTGTTGGATTACCTAAACTTATATCATATGCCACGCAGTCGAAAACGCCACGGGCATCAATATCACAAACCCTCTGATGTACCGGCAAAACAAAGAACTAAAGGAAGAATGATCTGGGCAATTCTCTTCGGAGTTTTTGGATTAGTCATTGCATTTTTTGCTTCCGACCAAAACTATATCGCATTAGTAATCGGAGCAATCGTTGGAAGTGCTCTGGGCTATATTGTGGGCAAAAACATGGAGCAGGAAGCCGCGAAAGTTTAAATATTATACCTGTTCCGGATAAGAAAAGTATTTACCATTACCTGCATCATCTCAATGGAAACGCCGAGATAAAGGGCGGCAAGTCCCACCTGCTCACTTTCCCTTTGAGATAGTCTTCCGTCGGCAGTGAGTAGTTCGCAAATCATTGCGAAAAGCGTTTCCTTGAATCCTTCTGAAATGTAAGGAGCACAATGTGCAATAATCCTTTCATTTCTTTCGCTGCTTACAATTGGCAAAGCTTTGTCCGCCAACGTGGGCAATGAATGACCAATGAATTTGGATGACAGCAGGAGCATTCTTGAGATGTGCTCAACCATCTCCTTTTTCGAATTGTCGGGATCATGTGCCAGGCAGCTGAATAAAATGGCAACTGCTGCCTCCTGCTCCGTTTGAATCGCTGTTCTTTCGTAAGATGCTATCATAGGGACAAGGTGTTTGGTCTACTAATCTACAACTTTCGGTTTGTAATTTTACCTAAACTTGGCAGATGAGCATCAGAATATTTATTACCGGTGGCACTTTCGATAAGGAGTATAATGAGCTTACCGGACAGCTGTTTTTTAAGGACTCTCAACTGCCTGAAATGCTGGAGCTAGGCAGAAATCTTGTTCCTGTGGAAATTAGAACGCTGATGATGGTTGATAGTCTCGAGATGACGGACGATGACCGGAATTTGATTGCAGAGCACTGCATGAAAAGTCCTGAAGGAAAAATCATCATCACGCATGGAACAGATACTATGGCGGAAACAGCTGCAGTTCTGGCAGAAAAAGTAAAGAACAAGACTGTGGTGCTCACAGGTGCAATGATTCCCTACAAGTTTGGATCTTCTGACGGTCTGTTCAATCTAGGCAGCGCGATGGCTTTTGTTCAAACACTATCAAATGGCGTGTATGTAGTGATGAACGGAAGATATTTTCACGCAAATAAAGTAAGAAAGAACAAGGAGACCGGGGTGTTTGAAGAAATTAAATAAGCACGCGTCCACCAAAAATTCATCAACATGGACTTTGGTCGTATTCCGGAATTGGAGCTAAAAAGCACTCGTTTAAAACTGCCGCCGGACCCGCCGGGCAATCAAAAACATTTGAAGGGGAAAAAGGTAAAAAACCCAAAAATTTATCTTGGCTGTGCAAAGTGGGGAAGAAAAGAATGGATCGGGAAATTGTATCCTACGGGGACAAAAGAAGCAAAATTTCTCGATGAATATGTAAAGCACTACAACTCTATTGAGTTGAACGCGACGCACTACAAACTATTCAAGGATTTAGAAATAAAAAAGTGGTGCGAAAAAGCCAAAGGCACTGACTTTAAGTTTTGCCCGAAAGTTTATCAGGGCATCAGTCATTTCGGAAATTTAAAAAATAAAGAAGTGCTCACTGATGCCTTTCTAAACAGCGTGACCAATTTTGGCAAACACCTCGGACCAATTTTCCTTCAGGTTAGCGATAGATTTTCGCCAAAAAGAAAGGAAGAATTGTTCGATTATTTAAAAACACTTCCTACTGACTTACAATTTTTTGTAGAAGTGCGACATCCTGAATGGTTTAGCGAACCGAATCAAAAAGAGTTGTTTTCAACGTTTCAAAAGTTGAAAATTGGTGCGGTAATCACCGATACTGCCGGACGAAGAGATTGTTGCCACATGCATCTTACTACCCGTTCAGCTTTCATCAGATTTGTTGGTAACAGTTTACATAAAACCGACTATAAACGAATAGATGATTGGGTGCAGCGTGCAAACAATTGGTTGGACAATGGATTGCAGGAGCTTTATTTTTTCATGCACATGCATGATGAGGCTTTTTCACCTGAGCTATCAGAATACCTGGCTAAAAAGCTGAAGAAAGCTGGTTGGGATGTTGCGATTCCGCAGTTGATATAGTTAGAACATGCGCAGCTGAACGCCTTTAGCCCTTCTTGCTGGTTTTGCATCCCCAATCCTTCGACTATCGCTCAGGACTGTTTTGCCTCCGTATTTCCAGCTTTCGGAAATTTCTTTTTCAATAACAGCCTGCAGGTTGTCGGTAGGAGTAAAATCTTTCTCGGCTCTCGCAGCAATTTGATGCAGCTTTTTCAGTGCTTCTGCCTTTTCAGTCTGACCAATCTTGGCCTTCTGCACCGCATTGCCCAAGGTTGATATCACTTCGTCATAAGTTTTGGTTGGCACGGGAAACGGATGTCCATCTTTGCCACCGTGAGCAAAAGAGAAACGTGCAGGGTCTTTGAATCGCGATGGTGTTCCGTGAATTATTTCGCTCACCAGCGTCAGTGATTGCACCGTACGCGGACCAACGCCTTGCAGCAATAACAATTCTTCAAAATCTTTCGGATTTGTTTCATGGGCCAGCCAAAGAATTGTTCCCAATCTTTTCAGGTCAACATCTGCGCTGCGCACATCGTGGTGATCAGGCATAATCAGATGCTGAAATTCCTGCATCATTTTTTCGGGCTTTTCTCTCGTTATATCAAGAATAGACGCTTTCGTAGCACTCGCTTCATTAGCTGTAAGATTCAGAATGGGTCCTTGATTGACTCCGCAAACAGCGGAATGTGGCTCTTCCACAAAGGAGCGCACATGCTCAGAATGCCAGTGATAGCGTCTTGCCATCGCGTCGCCTTCCCGCATGCCCTGCTGCACTACCGTCCAATAGCCGTCTTTACTTACTATAAAGTTGTGGATGTACAATTGAAAGCCATCCTGCACAGCAGTGTTGTCAACTTTAGCGCTCAGCTTACTGAACCGAACCAGTTCATCCGAGTTTAAACCGGTTTGCTCACCAACTGCAATCAACTCCTTCGGCGCATCTTTAGAATATTTGCCTTTGCCGCCGCAGATGTAAATTCCAAATTCTTTTGAGTAAGGATTAAGTGCTCGCTTCAGAGCGCCCATTACTGATGTTGTGATGCCTGACGAATGCCAGTCCATGCCCATGACTGCACCGAAACTTTGAAACCAAAACGGATCACTCATCCTGCTGAGAAATTCTTTGGTGCCATATTCCGCAATGATGGCTTCAGTAATGGAGAAGCCCAGCGCAGCCATGCGTTCATACAGCCATTTGGGAACATGCCCATTATGCAAAGGGAGATCTGCAGAGCCGCTGCGTTTCATTTTCTAAAGGTAATTTCAATGGGACAGCAGAATACGTTTTCCTTGTTAATTCCGTATGTGTGTTCCAAATTAAGAGACGTGTTCAAATTGAAAATAGCTAACATATACTATTCATCATTCGCCCCGGTCATCATACAACACCTGACAAGCTTCGCAATAGAAGGTACGCCGGTTGGTTTTGCCTAAATGTTTTTTGATGATTTTGGAACCGTCTCTAGCGCAAACTGTTTTCTTGTGCGCAAGCCAGTGCTTGCGAAGTATGTATTGCTTTTTCCATTCCAGAAAATCAAAGCTGTATTTGCGGGCTTCTTTTATTAAAGCATTCAATTGCTTCGTGGGCAACGAACCGACTGTACTTTCCGGATGCACTTTGATCCGGTATAATACTTCGTTCTTGATGATGTTTCCCACGCCTGCAAAAATGTTTTGATCGAGCAGCACGTCTGTTACCAGTGCATCTGGAATGGCCTGCAATTTTTTCTTTGCTGCTTTTGGATTCCATTCATCGCTCAGCACATCTGCAGACCAGTCGTAAATATCATCAAGCGGCTCCTCAATAAACCTTACAGAACAACTGTAAAAATTTATCTCTCCATTCTTAAACTGCAGGCTTAGTCGCGGTGGACAGTCTCGCTGCTCGTTAACCCTGTAGCTGCCAAAAAGCATGAAGTGTATCCGAACGGAAAAATTTTTGAACTCGATCAGAAAATGCTTTCCCCACGTTTTAAAATCTAGAATTTTTTGTCCGGCTATGCGCTGAATGTCCTGCTTTGAATTGCCTGAAACAGCTTGCACTTTTTTACCCTTAAACGACTGCACTTCTTCTTTCAATATCACCAGAGAAGGACCTTCGGGCATAAGCGTTTTTCAAACCTTATACAAATGGTACACCAATGCCGAAGACAGTAGTCTTGGCAGAGAAAAATCCAGTGATGCAGAACCCTACCAACCAAGCAGGTAAGCAAATATCAGCGGCGCCACAATTGTGGCATCGCTTTCAATAATGTGCTTGGGTGTGTGAATGTCCAACTTACCCCACGTAATTTTTTCATTTGGATGTGCACCTGAATAGGAACCATACGACGTTGTGGAATCACTGATTTGACAGAAGTAGCTCCAGAAAGGAATTTCGTGCATCTCCAGGTCCTGGTACATCATTGGTACCACACAGATAGGAAAATCCCCTGCAATGCCGCCGCCGATTTGGAAAAACCCGATGCCTTTTTCACTGCTATTTTCTTTATAGTAATTCGCCAGCCACACCATGTATTCAATTCCGCTTTTCATGGTAGTAGCTTTTATTTCACCTTTGTACACGTAGGAAGCGAAAATATTTCCCATTGTGCTGTCCTCCCAACCACCAACGACGATTGGAATATTTTTTTCGGCAGCAGCGATCATCCAGCTATCTTTTGTGTCAATCTGATAGTCAGACTTCATCACTTCGCTGAGCAGCAATTTGTACATATACTCGTGTGGGAAATACCGTTCACCTTTTTCGTCTGCATCTTTCCAAATCTGATGGATGTGTTTTTGTATTCGGCGGAAGGCTTCTTCCTCTGGAATACACGTGTCTGTTACCCGGTTGAGTCCGCGTTCCAACAAAGCCCACTCCATTTCAGGTGTTAAGTCGCGCCAATTCGGAATGCGTTCATAATGATTGTGCGCCACCAGGTTCATAATATCTTCTTCCAGGTTGGCACCGGTACAGGAAATGATATGAATTTTATCCTGTCTTATCATCTCAGCTAACGACACGCCCAATTCTGCTGTACTCATGGCACCGGCAAGCGTCACCATCATTTTTCCTCCTTCAGCCAAATGCTGCTCATAACCTTTCGCTGCATCCACCAAGGCGGCAGCGTTGAAGTGACGATAGTGGTGTTGTATGAATTCCGAAACAGGACCTTTCTTCATAATGAAAAATTTTGAACGGCAAATTTAGAGCAAAAGAAAGCCCCCGCAACTGCAGGGGCTCGAACACACACTAAACTAACCTAAAACAGCTATGACTTGCGAAGCTTCTTATAGGTTGTCCATCCGGATGTTCCAGTTGATTTTAATACTATTTTATTGTCTGCGTCTTCAAGGGTAATGTAATAGCATGTGCTTTCTTCATCTGACAGCTCGAACAAATCGGTGACCCAATAATTCTGATAATCTTTTTTCAACGCTGTTTGCAGCGTGATTGGCAGTTGATTAGAGCTCATGTTTTTTGTAACCGCAACGAGTTCGCCGTCAAGATCGTAAAACGCTGTTACGTACTGCTCATTGAATTCAAAGTTTGCTTTGTAAAGATTATCGGCAAAAGCCCATTTTACGTCAGTAGCGTTTTCAAAAGAAGTTTTGAAAGATTCTAAAACAACAGGGGCAACTTTCACATCGTCTGCATAACTGTTGGTTGCGAACAACGAAAGAATACATGTCAGGGTGATAAATAAAAATTTCATGATGTTTGGTTTTATGGTTTCAAAAATTTTGTTTTTTCTCTTTGTTGATTTTGACGATTCAAAAGTAGATTTGGTTACAGCGGTGGTCAAGTAAATTGTGTTTAAGGGAATGGTTGAAGGAGTGAATGGCAACTTTTGTTAAGCCCATTAACAATGATTACCGAACAGCAAAAGCAGCAGCAATACCGACAATGAACTTTTTGGCACATGCATACCTGTCGTTTGATAACGAGCAAATACTTGTGGGTAATATGATCAGCGATTTTGTAAAAGGCAAAGCCAGGTATTCATATCCACCGGCAATCGAAAAAGGGATTTTGCTCCACCGCCAAATAGATTCGTTTACTGATGCACACGATGCAGTGAGGGAAGTAAAAGAAATTTTCAGACCGTCCTACCGCTTGTATAGCTCGCCAATCGTAGATGTTTTGTTTGATCATTTTCTCGCAAACGATGAAAGCGTTTTCCCTGCTGCATCACTCAATAATTTTACGCAAACGGTTTATAATACTTTAGAAAAATATGTCACTAGCCTACCTTTCATTTTCTCCCAGGTTTTCACTTTTATGAAAGTTGAGAATTGGCTGCTGAATTATGGCACAACCGAAGGCATGGAAAAAAGCTTGCGTGGGTTGGTCAGAAGAAGTTCTTTTTTAAAAGAAAGCACAACGGCGTTTCATTTATTCCTCGACAACTACGATACAATTAAAAAAAGCTATGCAGTTTTCTTTCCAGATGTTAAATCATTTGCAAAACAACTTTTTGAAGAGCTCACCGTTAAATAAACGCAGACATCATTCTGTCTTACCAAATAAATTTGTACTTCTAAAATCTTGATATGGTCCGGCTTTTTGTTTTTGTCCTTTTTAGTTGTTGTATTTTATCAGCAGATGCACAGGCGCAATCTTCCGCAACACCGATAGCTCCGTTAAAGTTCGCACCTCTTGATAAGTCGCCGATGGATATTAGTTATTACCCGGCAAACTATCCTGTGTTGAAAATTCAGGATAAGGCAACAGAGCCGTTGGTGGCACGGGTTATTTACAGC